>DASSIO010000303.1:0-93699 GCA_035691825.1 Terriglobales bacterium
GACTACTCAAAGGCTTTCTCATCCCGTGGTACTTTGGCGATCAAGCTGAACCCCTTGCGAATGCGATTCGTGACGAGATTCGACAGCGGACCTCTTAGATTGGCCTTCGCGTACGAGGCCCACTGCGCATCTGCTGGCCGGCGGGGTGGATGAATACTTCAGCCAGACTGATACGAATGGCGCAAGGAGCTTTTTGACCGACGCTCTGGGCAGCACACTCGCACTGACGGACGGCAGCGGTGCGCTTCAGACGCAGTACTTGTTTGATCCGTTTGGGAATACCACAACATCCGGCGCCGCCAGCACAAACGCGTTCCAGTACACGGGGGGGCTGGCCCACCCTAACCTTTATCCCAAACGGGGGTGCCCCACTCTTGCGCGTTCTTTGCGCAAGGGTGGGATTCCACAAAGGTATCCCAGAAGTACACGCGCATGTTGATCGCTAAGTCCGGAGACATCTTACATCTACGACGCTCTGAATCGGTTGACGCTCAAGACCTATCCGGACTCAACCTCCGAGGGTGGCCCAGCTTTGCGTTCTTTGCAAAGCTGGGGGACCACTGACGTCAATCCAACCGGTTTTGTTTAGTATGAATACTAATTAGGCACAGGCCCTTGTCGTCGACTCACAGAAGAAATATGGTCAGTCGAGCTGCATCAGTCCCCACCTTTGCGAAGGCGAAAAGGTGGCCATCCGCGGACGGAGCTCCCCCTGACGCCAAGCGGCCTCAGTGACCCACCCGCCTGACTATGGTGACGACGGGCGTTTGCATTGCAGTCGCTTTGCCCTGCAACCGCGACCCTTAGGCCCAAAAAACATCATCACGCCGAGCACAAAGCCAATGTTGTACCACGCGCCATTATTGTGAACTTCGTAAATAGTCACAGAATCGGTGAAAAAAGACGCAGTCAGCGTGAACATGCATATGAATCCATGCCACAATCCACGCCAAAAGCCCGCAATGACGTTGTTGACGCCCGTACTGCCCTGGAGGGCATTCGGTCCGGCGGCGCAGGATAACAAGCTGCCTATCAGAAAAAACGTAACCAGGAACAGCAGGATTCGGCTGTAGGTTTTCATTGCATTCTCTTGCCGCGGAAGCGACTAGCCGGTGTGATATACGGACGAGAACATCAGAAGGATGCAAGGAAACACTCTTGGCGGGCGGCCCCGGAGCCTGCCCTGAGCGAAGTCGAAGGCTTGGCGCTCCCTTTTTTGGAGCTGACCTGGGTTATTCGTATGAACTTCCAATTGACTACCCTTCGCTGACGACCGACGACTCAAGCCTGACGACTGGAATTTCTGTCAAGTGCCCTGATCATCTCAACCCCGCATAACCCAGTCACACCAAACAAAATATTGTTCGCTCGAAATGTCCAGTTCATCCCTCCCAATCCGTCATACTGGAAGTAAGGGGACGTGTAGATAAGCCGTCAGTCGTCGGTCGTCAGTCGTCAGTGAGCAACAGAACCATGCAAGAGTCTCCGCAACTGACAGCTGAGAGCTGAAAGCTGAAAGCCGATAGCACACAGCCAACTGCCGTGTTTCCAAGATTTTGCGTGTAAGCTCCCCAAAGTCAAAGATTTGCAGCCGCGATAGGCGCTAAATCTTTGATTCCAAAGATTCGGGGGGAGGGGGGTGGGTTACTGAAACTTAAACCCAAGATCCCTCCACTCCGCAGATCACCGCGGGTCGCGCTGATCTGCTACGGTCGGGATGACAAGGTTGAGAAGATCTGTTCTTAGGAGCTTGGGGCCCAACCCTTCGGATTGGCTCAGGGCAGGCTCTTCACTCCGCAGACGACGAAACCAATCGCTACACCTACTGCTGCGGTACGCTGACCGGTAACGGCTGGGTTGGAATTGTCGCCGGAGCCACTGCGCTGTCGCCGCCGATTTTCGTCCCGATCACTTCGCCGGAAACGATCATCTCGACTCTTCGGTTCAATTTTCTCCCGGCGGAAGTGGTGTTATCCGCGATCGGCCGCGTTTTGCCGAACCCGCGCGCAAGCACGCTGTTGATCGATACGCCCGCGTCCACCATGTAGTCACGGACGGTGGCGGCGCGCTTTTCCGAGAGCAGCTGGTTGAAATCATCGCCGCCGATCGAGTCGGTGTGCCCTTCGACTTCAAATTTAAGTTCCGGATAGGCAGTAACGATGCCGGCAATGCGCGCCAGGCGTTCGCGGGCGGCCGGTTTGAGCGTGTACTGTCCGCTGTCAAAGAGAACATCCGGCATGCTTACGACCAGACCGCGTTCGGTGTCTTTCGTCTCCAGAACCTGATTGAGCTGATTCAAAAGGCGCGCGCGCATCTCTTCTTTTTGACGGATGGCATCGGCAGCTGCCTGGCGGGCTTTCTCTGCTTCCTGCTCTGCCTTTTGCTGTTCGGCTAGTGCCGCGCTACGGGCAGCTTCCGCTTCCGCCTTGGCCTTCTCGGCTTCGGCTTTGGCTTGCTCGGCCGCTAAACGGTCTGACTCGGCCTGCGCGCGCCGGCGAGCGTCTTCCTCAGCCTGGGCCTTGGCTTGTGCTTCGCGCTCCGCGGCTGCCTTCGCGTCGGCTTCGGCCTTGTCCTGAGCCTCCTGCATAGCGCGTTTTTCGGCGGCAATTCGTTCCTGCTCTTTTTTCTGCAGCGTCAACACGCGGGCATCTTCGGCCATCTGGGTAGCGCCGCGCGCCATCGTGCCAATGGGCGTTCTTCCCTGCTTACGCCGCAGATAATCTTCCGCGCGCGCCAGATTGTCTTCCGCTTTGGCCAGGCTGTCAGCGGCATATTGCGCCGCACCCGCGGCCTTGGCTATAGCAACGGCATTGCGGGCCTGCAGCAGATCTAGAGGAGTTTTAGGTCCGGCAGTGGCGGAGGGAAGCTGTGCGGTCGGCACATCAATCGTATATTGTCCTGCTTCGAGCATGTCGAACTTGGCGTCAATCGGCTCTTCCCAGCCTTTGGTCTCGTACTTGATGATGTTCTCCGCAACCACCCGGTCGCTGGGGCGCGTGACTGCGAAGTAAGGTTCCGCGGTCACGATCATGCCAAACGCCTGCAGGTCTGTGGTGACGTGCAGATTGCTTTTGCCCTCATCATTCAGCAGAACTTCACCCAGATTCACCGAACGGCCTTCCGGTGTGATCGCCCACAGAACGTAGGTCAGATACTCTCCGCCAAAACGGCCAGCCGGCTGCAGGTGAGACAGCTCGGCATTGATCTCAAGCCGCCCTTCTTTGCTGTCGACCTTACCCTTTCCAGTGACCTGCGGCAGCAGGCTCGTGCCTTTGAAATCCACGGTTGTCGAGCCGCCGCGATGACGATAGTTCACGGCTTTCGTGGTACGGGAAACCACTTTCACGTGGAATACGGGGGTTTGGTCCATCGGCTCAACTGGACTCGTGTCTTGTTGAGCAAACGCACTCATTGCAAGCGCCACAACGACAACCAGACTGAAACGCGTTTTCATGTACATCCTCTTTGTTCTGAGTGGAATCTGGATTTCAAGAAGTATAGCGGCGCTGGTACCCGGGCCGGAGATTACTAACGTAATACTCCGTGTTCTCCCGGGAGCTGGTGCGATGCTCCTGATCTGACGCTGTGAATTAGACAACGAGTGCGCGCAACTCGCCTATCCGCAGTGCATTGTCCTTTGTACTCTAGGGCAATTGATTCGTGAGCGCGAATATAGAGACTCCCCTGCCACCGGCGCAAGCCGTTGGAAAGTTCTTCTCATGAACTTGCCATCCAACATCAAGGCTCATTCGGCAGTGATATGGCGTGGTGCCGCTGTCGGTGTGGTGATTGTGATCGGGGTGCTGGGGACGTCCGTCTGGCTGAATCGCCACTACAGTCCCCGTTCGGAACAAGCCCGGTTGCAAACACAGGTTTCGCAACTGTCGGCGCAGCTGGATCAATTGAAACGCGAGCAGACCATGCCGGCCATGGTGCTGACCCGCTATCGCAACTCCATTTGCTACATCTACGGCGTCTACCATGTGGGATATCCCGGCGAGCGCCCCGGCTTGCGCGCCCGCATATCGGGGACCGGTTTCGTAGTGGGTGATCACATGGTGGTCACGAATCGGCATGTCGCCGAACCCTGGTATCAGGATCCGGAATCTGACGCTCTCATACGCTTGGGCGCAACTCCTGTTTTGGAGAAGTTGATTGCTTTCTTCCCCGGCGCGCCTACGCCGGTGAACATCACCCCCGCGGTGCTGTCTGCGAATACTGATTTGGCCGTTGTGCGGCTCGAAGGCACGCCGGCGAATAACCCGCTCGACCCATTGCCTCTGGCCGATTCCATCCCTCCCCCCGGCGACCTTGTCACTGTGATCGGTTATCCGATGGGTGTGGCCGGAATGGTGGCCAAGTCTCCCACCGCAATCTATGAGCGGCTGGCCTACCGTCACGATGACATCGGAGCTGCCAATGAATTAGCAGCCCTGGCTCTCATTCGTCCGTCGGCAACGGTGGGGCACCTGGGAGATGTTGTGGCAGACAAGCTGATCTACGACGCGCCTACGGCGCACGGCGGCAGTGGCGGTCCGGTTTTCGATTCACGTGGGCAGGTGATCGGCGTGAACGCAGCTTATCTGGATGGATTTTCCGGTGGCACGCTCGGCGTATCCGTGCAGTCGCTGCGACAACTCATTGCGGCCGCTTCCAGCAAACACTGATTGTTCAGATTAGTAATTAATCAGAAGTGGGTTAGTTAGCCCTCTTGCGCCGCAAGCGCTCGATCCATCCCGGCTCGACGTATTCCGGAGGAAGTCAAGCGGGAGCGCCCGAGTCTCATATCTTACCGGCGCTAACTTGGATGCGGAGTGCGAGCTAACGTTCCAACGGTGCCCCGGGAACAAGCCTGGGGCGCTCCCATCGTCTTACGATAAAACAGGTAACGCAGCTATCCAGCGGTTAAGCCTTGCCCCGGCCATTCTGGGAACCGAAACGGAGCAGAGAACGTCCTGAGAGGCGGCTGGGCTCGAGCATCTCCTGCGCCATCTCCCAATTTTTTGCTTTTAGGACGTCGAAGGCAGTGAGCATGCCTGCCAATTCCTGAGTGCTGCTGTCGAGCACCACGCAGCGTCCGAAATTACCGTCGAGAAAGCGCCGAGCTACGTCGTGCACAACTTCATCGCTGTAGGCAATGGCGTAATCTGAACGCGCTAATGATTTCGCGGGTGCGTCCGGAGCGGCATTCAGCAGATCCCGCCGATGAAGCAGGCCGAGTACATGATCGTTCTGATCGAGCACGGGAATAGACTCATGCGCTGCGATGCTGGGCAAGAATTCTTTCACAGTGCGCTCAGCTGCCACGCTGTCCACCTCGGGATTCATGATGTCGCGCACCCGCAGCAGCTTCATGGGATCAACCTCGTAAGCGTCAGGGACCAGCGTTCCGCGCCGCACCAGGCGCTCGGTGTTGATCGTATGCTGCATGAGGTAGTGGCCCGCCAGATCGGCAACGACGGCCACGAGGAATACAGGCAAGAAGGCGTTATACGCGCCAGTGACTTCCAACATGAACAAAATAGCGCTGGGCGTGGCGCGGTAAAGACTGCCGAACAGCGCGGCCGTGGCCACCATTCCGTACAATCCGATGGTCGATGATGACGGCAATAACATGTGCATCAGGGAACCATACGCAGCTCCCAAACTGCCGCCAATCATGAGCGCCGGGGCGAAGGTTCCACCCGACGCTCCCGAGCCCAGCGCAGCGCCGAAGGCGACCAGCTTGGCAAAGCCAACCTCAACCAACTCCCGCAGCGGGTGTGGCTTGGAAAGAAGATCGGCGATAACGGCGTAGCCTGTCCCCAGAACCTCCGGCCGCACCAGAGCAATCAAACCTACAAGCAGGCCGCCGAAGGCGGGAATCAGAGGGAACCAGATCTTGATATCCTCGAAAAACTCCTCCGCAAAATACAGGGTGCGAGTCATTAACCATGCCAAACCGGCGCAGAACACCCCCAGCAGAACAAAGAAGGGCAACTCCACGGGGTGAAAGTGGTAGGCCGTGTTCACCGGAAACACCGGCTCGCCTCCGCGAAAGCCCATAGCCACCATGGTGCCCGTAGCCGAGGCCAGCGCTATTGGGACAAAAGAGCGGGCGCGGAATTCAAAGACCAGGAGTTCCACTGCCATCATCACGCCAGCAAAAGGTGTTTTGAAAACACCGGCCAGTCCGGCCGCTGCCCCGCAGGCCAGAAGCGTGCGCCTCTCGGCGGGAGACGAGGGAATCAGCTGGCTAATCAGCGATCCTAGTGCCGCGCCCGTCTGAATAATCGGACCCTCAGCGCCGAACGGGCCGCCGCTGCCCACAGTGATGGCCGCGCTGATGGGCTTAAAGACGCTGACGCGGGGCTTGACGATGCTGCGGTTGTTCAACGCAACCGACATGGCCTCGGGGATGCCGTCGCCTTTGATCTCGGGAGAGAAGTAGTGAATCAGGAGGCCAACCAGCAATCCGCCCGCGGCCGGCAGCAGAGGCATCCAGGCATGATGCGGGGCGAGATTCGGAGGCAGGTACGCCGAGCTTACTTTTCCGTAGAAGCAGAGGTTCGAAATGAAATTGATGGACCGCAAGAGGCCTTCTGCGACCAGTCCACCCATGATTCCAACCACGATACCGACGAGGGAAAGCACCAGCATGCGCGAGGCATGGGCATGGCCGTGCCGGCCAAGCATTGATGTGGTCTTTTCAACAGCATCTTGTTTTTGCGAAGCTTCCCTTTTTGGCGAACTATCCCTCCGCTCCGTCCCGGGCATTATGCTCTCTTTCGTGTCCCCTGATTTTTGCTGGATTTACGCGAGCCGCTATTGATTCCATTCATCACCCGCCGTAGTGCCTTTACCAGCGCCGGGCCGGCGCTACGCAGCTCAGACTTATGCTGAATTGAAAGTTCACGTAGAACCTTTTCCCCTTTGGGCGTGAGCGAAAGCAAGACCTCACGGCGGTCCAAGCCGCCGCGGTGGCGCCGGACATAGCCTCCGGCGGCAAGGCGGTTCAACAGTTCGACGGCGCTGTGGTGCTGGATCTGCAGCCGCTCGGCCAATTCGGCCACACGCGGACGCCGCTGCGGGGGTAAGCCCTTGAGCGCCAGCATCAGTTGGTGTTGACGCGGCTCCAAGCCCGCTTTGCGCGCATTTTGCTCGCTGAAATGCAAAAACCTGCGGATTTGATGCCGCAGTTCCGCCAGCGATTGATAGTCAGGCAAACCAGGTGCTTTTTCCATAATGCAAATTATATCGTTTCCAGACCATATAGTTCAGTATCGTAACACGACATATGTTGCAATGAAAGCACATTCTGATCAGGCGCAACCGCTTGCGGAAGTAATTTGCGCGATAGCAGCCGCCGCTGTTCTGGAGATAAATATAAGGATTCAGGACAACGGCTGAGATGAGGGGCGCTTACAACAGATTAGAGCGAGCCGAGTTCCGCTCGGCCCGGCAGAAGAGGACGTCTGCCCTTACGTGAGTTTTCAAGTGAGCTCGTTGCGCCCTTCGTGGTGAATACGCGCTTAGACCGCCTTCGCCGCCGAATCAGGAATGGAAGCGGGAACAGCGCGATCGGCTGTCCACGCGCGCAAAGCGTCGATTTCCTCGGCGCGGGTTCTCGACAGGGGCACTGTGCTGCCAATCGCTTTCAGCAAGTGCGCGGTGGTTACATCTGTTTTTGCCGCGTAGGCAGCGTACATGGCAGTCTGGACGGCGGCATCGATTTCCGCCCCGGAAAAACCAGCAGCCGCCGTGGCGATGCGGTCGACATCAAAGTCAGCAGGCTTGCGCTGGCGTTTCGATAGTTGAATGGACACGATCTGCTTGCGCTCGCGCAAGGTCGGCAGATCGACGAAAAAGAGTTCGTCAAACCGGCCTTTGCGAATCAGTTCGGGCGGCAGCGCGGTGACGTTATTGCAGGTTGCGGCGACGAAAACAGCCGCTTTGCGCTCCTGCATCCACGAGAGGAACGAGGCCAGCAATCGGGAGGAAACTCCCGCGTCGGCTGAAGCGGAATCGGGGCCGCTGCCGGCAAATACTTTCTCCAGCTCGTCGATCCACAGCACGCAAGGCGCGAGTCCCTCCGCAACCTGAAACACTTTTTGAATTCGCTTTTCCGTTTCCCCGATGTATTTGTCGTAGACGACCGCAGTATCAAATTTGACCAGCGGGAGGTTCCATTCGCCGGCGACAGCGCGCGCGCACAAGCTCTTACCGCACCCCTGCACGCCGAGGATGATCACTCCTTTCGGCGGTTCCAGGCCAAATTTTCGCGCACTTTCCTCCCATGCCCCGCGCCGTTGCGCCAGCCAATTCTTCAGATTTTCCAGTCCACCAATGCTCGCCATGTTTTCCGACGTATCGATGAAGTCCAGCATCTCGGATCGGCGCAACAACTCCTTCTTTGCCTCGACAACGTCAGCGATTGTTTCCGGTGACAGCGCGTAGCGTCGGGCCAGCGCCTGTGAAACTGCACGCTCTGCTGCTTCTTCAGTGAGGCCACGGAGACTTTCGGCAAGCGCATCCATTCCGGCTGGATCGAGTTTTCGTTGCAGCGTGTGGGTTCGCGAAAGCCGTACCAGGGTTTCGTCGATAATCTGGCGAAGGCGCGCACGATCGGGCAGTGGCAGTTCGAGAAACTCAACCAGGCTGGCCAGTTCAGCAGGGACGCTGATCTTAGGGGCCGTGAGTATGAGCGTCCGGCGATTGGCTGCGAACTTCTGGCCTACGTCGCGAAGCCGGCGTATGACGACGGAATCGTCCATATGCCGATGCAGGTCCTTCAGAATAAAGGCTGCCTCAGTCGTCATTGCTTCCAGGTTCGCGAGCATTTGGGCAGGCTCGCGGCTGTTGTAGAGGGCTTTGGCATTTTGCTCGGCCGCAATCGCAGCGTTGCTGCTGTGATAACCACCGTCCGGCAAGCTCCCGGAATCAAAGCTGCCCGCATCAGATTCCAATCCACAGCGAACCAGTCCACTGGCAATCGTCCATTCAAATGCGGCCAGATTCAGCTGCGCGCAGGCAGCGCGGACCAGGCGAGTCGCCCGGACCTCTTCGACTGTCTCCATCACCACGATAGGCGTGGAAGAATCGAGAAGGACTTTCAGCCTGTTCAGAATGTCATCCATATCCGTTTGACCGGCAGGGACTTACTCCCGTAAAATAGCTCATTCGGAACCCACCGGAACATCTCTCTAGAGAAACGAAGGTAACGACGTAGGATGGCAAATCATTTTTCCGCGCTGAAGCGCGCCCGTCAGACAGAAAGACGCACCGCCCGCAACCGGGCCAACCGCTCCCGCCTGCGCACCTCGCTGCGGCAGTTGCGCGAGAGTCTCGTTAAAGGCGACCGGCAAACCGCTGAACAGGCCTTCCGGAGCACCGTGTCGGCTCTGGATAAAGCCATTCAGAAGGGCATTATCCACGAGAATACAGCGTCCCGGTACAAGTCCCGCCTATCAGTCCGGCTCAACGCGCTGGCAAAATAGGTCCGCTATTACACCCGACATCGTCGACCGCAAACTCTCGGGTAAGCGATTGCCCGGCAGACTCGCAGTCCTCTGTGCGGCGGCACTTGTTGTATTCATAACATCGTCATTTGCTCAAACGGCGGTTCCCGACTGGTGCCGCGCGCTGCCGCGGCCTGAATACAAGAATCTCGAGCGCGTCCAGGTCTCCGATCCCTGGTTCGAACTGTACAAAGTCGCGCCGTCGGTGTTCGCGATCTATGAACCGCATCAATCGGAAGAAACAATCAGCTATCTCATTGTTGGCGAAAAGCGCGCCGCCCTGTTCGACACCGGGATGGGAATTAGTGACCTCAAAAAGGTCACCGCGCAACTCACGCGACTGCCGATCATTGTGCTGAATTCACATACACATGACGACCATGTCGGCGACAACTGGGAATTCGACACCGTTTACGGCATGGACACGAGCTTCACCCGCGCGAATTCACGCGGCTCGAGAGAGGATGCGCAAGCGGAGATAGCTCCACGCGAGATCTGCGGCACGTTGCCTGCCGGATTTGATCCGAAGACGTACGCTACCCGTCCGTGGAAGATCACGCGTTACATTCACGATGGGGATCACATCGATCTCGGCGGCCGCACTCTGCAGGTGATTGCCACGCCGGGCCATACGCCCGACGCTATCTCTCTCCTCGATCGTGCGAATGGCCTCTTATTCACGGGCGACACTTATTATCCCGCCCCAATTTGGCTCTTTCGGCCGGAGACTGATCTCGAGGCCTATGACGCGTCGATTCGAAAGCTCGCCGCGCTGGGGCCGCAGGTGAAAGTCGTACTTGGAGCGCACAATATTCCTGTGGCACCGCCCTCCGTTATTCCCCGCCTGGTTGAAGCTTTCGAAAAGGTGCGTGCAGGTAAAGTTCCCGCAACTCCGGCAGGATCAGGGAAAGTCACCTACAAAGTGGGAGATATCACTTTCCTCATGCGCGCGCCGGGATCCGCTCAGTAGTGGCTCCGCCCGTGCCGCCTAGGGTCTCACGATTCCAAATTCTTCCCGGAGCACTCTACACCAGTCTTGCTCGGTTTCGAGTATCTTTTCCGTCCGGCCACCGCAGGCGGTTGTTATTAGTCTCATTTCTGACAATGTGATCCGCCCGTCCGCTGTCGCCCGGCTGCAGACTTTCTTTCTGGTGAACGGCGACTGAGGTGATGTCTGGTGGTAGTGGCACATTTCGGCGAACTCATCCATGTGGCGAGATTTTAAGCTGAACAGGTACTCAGTCTTCCAGTCCTGACCCGCAACAGCCTTTTCGAGCCGCAAACACGGTGCAGCTTCGACGATGCGGAATCGCTTGCCCGTCTGTTCCTGTTCAACACCGATCGAAAGGCGCAACGGTTCAAGAAACGAGTCCCCAAAGCCCACATCTGCGAGCCACGGTTCTTCCAGGTCCACCCGCAGGGCGAGGTGATCGAATTCGGGGCCATCGCTTCCGTCAGAGCATGGGACACGAGCTGACAGCAGAGTGACCTGGAATCCCAAGGTCTTCAGCAACAAGGCAAATGCACCATTCAGTTCATAGCAGAACCCGCCGCGGTGCTCATCGATGATCTTCTGGACCGCCCGCTCGGGGTCGACTGAAATCGTCCGCCCCCAATGGATGTCCAGATTTTCAAAAGGAACTGTCAGGAGGTGCGCGCGATGAAGGTCGCGCAGCGTCTCAGCATTGGGAGCGGTCGGCCCCGAATAGCCAATATGTTCGAGATAGGCAATAACATTCACGAGGGGATTAGGCGGCAGCCCGTACGAGAGCTGAGGGCTGACAGCTGAGAGTTAGTGAAAGCCAGCGGACTGGAGTAGCGAAACCCTAAGGTCCCTCGACGTCGCGGAATTACCGGAAAAACCGGCAATTCTGCTCCGCTCGGGATGACAAAGCTGTGGTTGATCAGAGTTTCCTTAAGTTATACCGGCAACTCTTCCTGCTGCCACCCGACTTCCGGCTTTGGTTCCGAAGTGAGGTCAAGCACCAATTTTTCAAGCACCAGGCGCTTACTGGGCGGATTGGAACGCAGCGCCAGATCGGTTTTAGCGATCAGGCGGATGGCTCTGGTCAGGTCGCGTTTGGATTTGTAGCGGCGCGCCTGCTTAATGATGTCCTCCGCCGCAAATGGAGGAACGCGAAATCCCTGCCACAAGGCAGCCCAGAGCATACGCGTGTCGCGCACGTTGCGCTCGGTGATGATCAGCATCTGCCGGAAGGTTTTGGCCAGCATATAGAGATGGCCAATCGCTGCTTCGTCCCCTTCCCCCGTCGAGAGGATCGCATCCAGAGTCTCCAGCGCCCTCGCGCGATCCCTTGCGGAAATGGCGTCGGTGAGCTCGTAAAGGCTGCGTTGCTTGGCAGCGAGCACCATAGTCTCCACGTCGCCCAGGGTGATGCGCCTCTTTTCGGCGACGTACAGCATCAGCTTCTCCAGTTCGTTGGAGATCATCATCATGTCGCCACCCAGAGCATCGACCAGTTCGCGCGCGGCATCGGCATCGATCTTGACGTCGCGGGTAGCGCAATATTCCGAGAGCCAGCGAACCGCCTCGCTTTCCTCGACCCTGGACAATTCTACGATCCCGCAATACTGGCCCAGTGTTTCCCGGATACGCTGATAGCGATCCTTATCGGCCATGTCCATCTTGCGGGCGTCCGCCGGAATACTGATGTGATCGGCGATGAAGATCAGCAGCGCGTCAGGATTGGGATCTTCACAGTACTTCTGGATGGCGGCGAGTTTGTCGTCATTCGATCCGCGTCCGAACAGCGCCTTCACACCGCGCACAAAGAACACCTGGAAGGGTGCCATAAGCGATGGCGTGCGCGCTCGATCCAGAATCTCGAATATCTCGGTTTCCGCCAGATCGAATTCGAAAACGCTGAAGTCACGCAGATCGGCAGGAACCAGGTGCTGGAGTATGGCCTCCCGGCAGCGCCGGCGAAAAAAACTCTCATCGCCCACAAAGACGTAGGCGGGCCGCAGTTTGCGGGAATGAAGGTCAGACAAGAACCTGTCGGTCTGAGCGAAAGCCCGCATCAGAAGCCCTCCAGAATGTTGCTGACCAGAGTTTCGGCAAATTGCCGCGAAAGCCGTTGCAGGGCGGGCGTGTCTTCCTGAAAAAATTGCGCCAGATCACGCGATATCTGATACTGCTGCCGAAATACGAAGCTCGGGTTCTGATAGAGAATCTTGCCCTGCCTGTTGGTGACCGTCACGCCCATGGAGACGCCAATTTGCACAATGGTTGACGTGCCGCTTGGAGTAACTGCCGTCGGGACAACGTACATGCCGGTAACCGTGCCGCGCAAAGTGGCATCGGCGGGATCAGAAGCGTCATTCACAATCCGGTAACGCGTGCGGGTGGTGAACTCATGAACTACCGCCGCCGTCAGCAACTGCTCCACACGATAAGACTGGGTATTGTTGACAAAAGCCGGAATAGCAATGGTGCGAACGTCTTCCGGTAAAGTGGTCACATGACCCGCCGTGTGGTAGCCGCACCCAGAGAATGCAATGCACAACCCCAACAAGCAGGCCAGCGGTGGCTGCTTCATTGCACCTTGCCTCGTGGGCGGGTCAAGGCCATGCTTTCGGCGCATTCCACAGCAGTGGCAGCGGCCACACGCAGATTATCCGCGGTAGCCCAAAGCCAGTAGCCGTTCTCATGATTAGCATCGCGACCTACCGAGAGCAGGATTTGATCCTGACCGGCGGCATTGACATTGCTGGGCGAATCTGAAGCCAGGCGAGTAATCGTGACGTGCTCTCCCGCCATGACTTGTGCCAGGTCGCCCACCGCCACAGTCTTCTCCAGTTCCATGTAGATGGAAAATGCGTAGCCGTGAAAAATGGGCGCCTGCACCATCAGAACCGAAGGATCGGGCAACCCGTCTCCCGCAAGCTGGCGATAGTGCTTCCGGACACGGTGTTCGATATTCTCCAGCGTCGGGCTGGATTGATCGCCGTAGCGCGTAATCAAGTTGAACGCGATCTGCGCGTCAAAAATGTCTTTAGGCAGCTGCTGGAACGAAAGCAAGTTGACGGTCTGCTGATGCAGTTCATCCATGCCTTTTTGGCCGTGTTCGGACGCGGGTTCAAAAATGGTGGCGATCAGTCGAGCTATTGTTGCCGCTTTCTTAGCCCTCAACGCGAGCAACGCGAGCACAGTTGCTGCAGGATGGGCGATTACCGCCGGACCAGGCTCCAACTCAGCCCGCACCGGTTTACCTAATTCGCGCTCAATCCAGGGCGACCGGATGCGGGCGGTGGCCTCCTCTTCCAAAGCGTAGGACAGGTCCACGATGGTGCTGCCTGTTCGCTCTACCAATTTCCAATTCTTGCGGGTGCACTCTTGGTCGGAGGCAAAAAATGTGAAATCGACATTGTCAAACTGCTCGGCCCGAACGCTCTGGATGAACGTGACCTCGTCGCCCATCGCTTCGAGCTGGCCGAGCGACTCGTCATCGTCCAGCAGCTTGATGTCGATTGCCGGAAAGTTGCGGTCGTTAAGCAGCTCAGCAACCTCTTTACCCTTGAGCGTTGCTCCACCCACAATCGCGACGCGATAGAAATTGCTGCGCTGAGCCGTGCCGGGGCCGGGATTGGGACGGGATTGTGGCGGAGTGTTCATGAAGGCTGGGATGCTTCCTTATAAGCGGGAGGTGCCGGGGGGCCCTGCCGCGGCCGGAAAATCCATTGCAATCGCCAGAACACTCCTGAGGCCATGTAAAGCAGCGCCAGAGAAAACAGTAGTGGCCCGGAGAAGAACCAGATTCCGGCGAACAACGCGCCCAGGAGAATGATCAGCCGAAAAGGTTGCCGCGTAAGAAAGTCGATGTCTTTGAAGCTGTAAAAACGCCAGGTACTGACCATCAGGTAACCGATCGCGATCACCATCAAGACCCAACTGAAAGAAATCCAGGGTGAGGCCAATGGCTCTCCATCGTTGAAATGGACAACCGCCGCGATCACGCCTGCTCCGGCGGGAATCGGCATGCCCACGAAATACTTCTTGCCCGGTCTTCCCGGATTGGAAGGCTGCGGATTCACCTGGATGTTGAAACGCGCCAGACGGCTCGCGCCGGCCATGACGAAAAGGAAGCTCGCGATTGCTCCGAATTGAATAATCTTGGTGTGGAACTGAGGCATTCCAGCCTGCGGCAACAAATGGAACCCCCACATCCAAGCCAGCAAGGCCGGTGCGAGGCCGAACGTGATCACGTCAGCCAAGGAATCCAGTTCTCGGCCAAAATCACTGCTGGTGTGGGTCATGCGAGCGATGCGGCCATCGAGACCGTCAAAGAGGACCGCAAAACCAATCGCCTTGGCCGCGTTGTCGAGGTGCCAATACTCTGTCGGCGTTGCGTGCAGCACCTGCAAGATAGCGTAGTAACCGGCAGCGATATTGGCGGTCGTGAACAGCGATGGAAGGATGTACATGCCCTTGCGCTGGCGCCTGGGCAGCTGGTCTTCTTTCCTTCTGCGTGGAGTACGAGGCACTTCTGGCTCAACGTCCATCAGCTTCCTCCCTCGCTGGACTGTACCCCTGCAACTGTAAGCGATTCTCCTGTCGGCTGCAGATATGCCAGGATACTGGCACCACCCTTGACCCGGTCGCCCTTCTTGACCTCTACACGCGCCGACGCATCCAGGAGCAAGTCCGTGCGCGAACCAAACTTGATCATGCCCACCCGCTCGCCTCGCTGTACCCGGTCGCCAATTTTCTTCGTGAAAACGATTCGGCGCGCTAACAGGCCTGCAATCTGTTTGAAAACGATCGTGTGCCCCTCACCCTCGACGGTCACTACGTTCTGCTCATTCTGCTCGGCACAGGCATCATTCATAGCGTTGAGGAACTTGCCGCTATGGTAGCGCACGTCGCGGATTATTCCCGAAATGGGAGAACGATTGACGTGCACATCAAAAACGTTGAGAAAAATGCTGATCCGGGTGTGCTTGACTCCGTTGACCAGAACAGGGGAAACATCCGTCACTTTGCCGTCTGCCGGCGAAACGATGGCCCCGGGCAGATCGGGAATCGTGCGTTCCGGATCGCGAAAGAACCACAAAAAGAAGACGGCCAGCAGCAAACAAGGAATTGCCCAGAGTGCGGCCGTCAGCCAGCCAATTAGGATGGCAGCGCCGATGAGGAATGCCGCATAGTAGTAGCCGTCGCGCACCATGGGAGAATAGTGAAATTATAGTGCAGCGGTCGGGGAATACCGTTTTCTTCGTAAGTTACAAAGAAAAAAGGCGCATCGAAGCGCCTGGTGCGGAGCACAAATCCCCTGTTACGGCAGAAGCCGAGCTGAAATTGACAACGATTATGCGACCTGGTGCTGAACCTGCCGATACTGCCGCTCAATCGACTCCATCTGGTCTTTGAGCCGCAGCTTCAGCTTCTTCAGCCTGACTTCTTCTAATTTTTCGTCTTCGGTTAGATAGCGTTTCTGGGTGAGTGTATCGAGTCGCTGCGCGTACTGCGTGTGTTCCTGGGCCAGACGCCGAAATTCATCGTGGCTGGCCAGGAGCTGGTCTCGAGAAGTGAGCATCCAGCAAGACCTCCTACCCAGGATGTTAAAGGCTCATAACAGAGCCAAAGTTACCATAGGGCCTACACTGCTTCAATGCTAATTTACAAATTTCCATAGCTGCCCGTTACCAGTCTATGTGACTGAAATTGCACAAGAAACTGGGCAAATTTGAGTTGCGGAAGGGCCCATAAGGGGGCAATCCCCAAAGGCCTGCACGGCAACCGCGCCGGTGGACATGGCTTTATGTTGAGGGCTGATACCGATAGCAGATGGCGTCCTCTTCCGGGTCGCGGTAGTAGCCACTTCGGCGTCCAGTGGGCATGAATCCCACTTTCCCGTAGAGTCCGCGGGCCGCAACATTCGATTCCCGCACTTCGAGCGAGACTGCAACCCCTTCCTGAACGGCACGATGGAGCAGTTCGCTAATAAGAAGGGAGCCCAACCCCCTGCGCGAGTGATCCTGCCTCACCACAATGTTCTCGAGTTCCCAATCCGGCCCAAGAATGCGAGCGACGAGAAAGCCCGCTATCTTGCTTCCTTCCTCCCCAACCAGGACCAAGCGCGGCGGACCCCCTCCGCTGAAGATGCTCTCGTACGTTTCGCGACTCCAGTGAGCAGCCATGGTCGAACTCCGCTCCATAGCGAGAAGCAGCGGAATATCAGCGATCTCTGCGGAACGAAGATTCACAATGCTGGCCTCGACAATGGAACTCGGAGGCCGATGCAAAGAGCGCGGTATCTAGGAGCTGACCTTGGAAAATATCTCTGCATCGGAGCGGCGAATATAGTTCGCATCCAGATCCTCGGGAGAGACCGTGTGGTTACGCAATATCTTTCGCCAACCAATCTGGGCGATGACGTCGGCCTGAGGCCGGTCCAGGTCCTGGACCGCTATTCCACTCTCCCGCAGAATAGCTGCAACATTGCCGTCTGCGGTCATGACGGTGCTGCCGCGCGCGCTGTCGAGAAAGCTATCTACCTCAAGCAATTCCTCTCGCACGCAAACCGGCAACTCGCCTTCCTGCGCTTCATAGAAGCCGGCATAAACTTGCCCCCGACCGGCATCCAGAACCGCTGCGACCTTGCCAATGCTGCGGAATGCAATCGCCTCGAGAAGTGACGCCGCCGCAATTGGCTTTTGGAGGACCTCGGCCAGTGCTTTGATGGCTGCAAGTCCTACGCGCAAGCCAGTGAATGATCCGGGACCGGAGACCACGGCGAAGCCATCGATGTCCTGCTTAGAGACATGGTGCTTGGCCAGCAGTTCCGCAATCTGGGGCACAAGTTGTGCAGAAAAGGTTCCGCCTGCCAGCGGGATAACTTCAAGAGACACACACGCAGATGAATCGGCACGAGCCAACGCGATGCTGCCGTGCTTGCCGGAAGTATCTGCCGCAAGAAGAAGCATTTGGCCTTTACTGATTCGATGCCGGCTTTCCACGAGAATCGGCAGGCGTGTGCTGCGTTTCAACAAGCTCCAGCAACACTCCACCCGTGCTGGAGGGGTGAACAAAGATGTAGCGGTGTCCACCCGCCCCAACTTTGATTTCATCAGACACCAGCCGAGCCCCTTCCACTTTCAACTTGTTCACGGCAGCGTTGAGATCAGGAACTCGCAGAGAGACATGGTGGAGGCCCTCGCCACGCTTGGCGATGAACTTGGCGATTGTCGAAGTGTCGGAGGTGGGTTCCAGCAACTCGAGTCGGCTATCCCCCAAAGGAACCATGACCAGTCGCACCTGTTCGGCTTCGACCGTCTCCTCAGGCGACACTGCAAGCCCGAGCTTTTCATAAATGGCTTTGGCCGACGCCAGCGACTTCACCGCAATGCCGAGATGGTCGATCGTGAACATGGTTGTTTGCGTGGTCCCAGACTTCCTTGCGGGCCGACGAACACGCTCGCCGCATCCTTTTTTGCAAAAACGCTGAGCTGCGGTTCAGCCTGGCAGGTGAGGACACCTGCCGCTACGTTGTCTTGCTTACTCTTCCAACAATTTCTTCCACAACCGAGTACGGGTCGCGCTTATGCTCAGCGACTTCAGCCGCATAGCGCGAGGCGTCGCCGTCGCGCATCTGGCTGTGCGCCTTCTGCAACATGGCGTCGCGCAGCATCTCGATCAGTCTTTCCTGCCAATTGTGAATATTGCGTTTGAGCACGAGGTTTTCTTTCTTCAAGAATTCTTCATAGGAGGCAATAGCGCCCACGACTTCTGCGATTCCCTTCCCCTCACTCGCAACTGTTTTTACGATGGGCGGTGTCCAGTTGTCGCTGCGCACGGCCAACGACTGCATGGCGCGGATCTCACGTTCCACCCTCTCGGCGCCCTCCCGGTCGCTCTTGTTGATGACGAAGATGTCGGCGATTTCCATGATTCCCGCCTTGATGGTCTGCACATCATCGCCCATTCCGGGAACAAGAATCACGACGGTGATGTCAGCCAGGCGCACAATGTCAATTTCGTCCTGACCGACGCCGACTGTCTCGACCATGATCAGGTCGCGGCCAGAGGCATCCAGGACAGTAGCCACATCGGCGGTGGCCCGTGCCAGCCCGCCCAGCGAGCCGCGCGTTGCCATACTCCGGATGTAAATGCCGGGATCGGAGAAATGGTCCTGCATGCGAATGCGGTCGCCCAGGATGGCACCGCCCGTGTAAGGGCTGGTGGGATCGACGGCAATAATTCCGACAGTGTGGTTTTCCTTGCGGTAATGCTTAGCCAGTTGGTCAACCAGCGTGCTCTTACCTGCACCTGGAGCGCCGGTCAGACCCAGAATGCGGGCCCGGCCGGTGTATCGGAAAAGCGCCTTAAGCAGATCGGTGGCACCGGGCTCGCGGTTTTCCACCGTGCTGATGGCGCGCGCGAGCATGCGCGCATCCCCGTTGCGCAGGCGGTCGATCCAGAGCTGGAGATCGCAGTCCAAGTGGCCAGTGTAATGCACTGCGAACTTGAAGCGGAACCCGCGCCAAGAAATCAGGCGGAGAAAATGGCAGCGGCAAGTCGGCGCTCATAGCGCGGACTCTGTTTATCATACAATCCTCATACTATGGTATGATAATTGCGATGGCGGGCATAACTCGCAAAGCGCGTAGAACATTCTCACTTTCTCGCGAATCGCTGGATTATCTCGAGAAGCTGCAAAAGGCTAAGC
Organism: Terriglobales bacterium; assembly: GCA_035691825.1. Taxonomy (GTDB): domain Bacteria; phylum Acidobacteriota; class Terriglobia; order Terriglobales; family Acidobacteriaceae; genus Gp1-AA122. The sequence goes on from DASSIO010000303.1 coordinate 19,187, forward strand.
GCCACCGATCTATATCGTCGCTGTTGGACGAGCTTATCCGCCGGCAGCAGGAGGCGAATGACATGCGAGCGATTTCCGCGTCCATCAGTAGCTACTACGATTCGCTTAACGAGGAGCAAGCGGCTGAGCAGCGCGCGTGGGGCCAATTCGCGGAATCGCAGTGGTCCAACGAGGATTGATAGTGAAGGAAATGTCGCGGGGAGATATCTGGTACATCAAATTGGCAACCGATCCCGCCGACAAGCCGCCACGGCCCGTGGTGATTGTTTCTTTGGACGCGCGCAACCGGCATCCCCGAGCCAGCACTGTGCTGGTTGCCCCCATATCCGGCTCGGTAGAAAAGGAAGTGCCGACCCACATCCTCCTGCCGCCTGGCGAAACCGGATTGAACATCTCGTGGGTTAGAGCAGAAGACATCACCGTTGTGCGCAAAGAATCTCTGATAGAGCCGCGGCATCCAGTACGCAAACTGAGCCATACCAGGATTTGTCAGATTGCGGACGCGGTTCGAATCGCGATGGGCTGCCCACCAAAATTGTAGGGATTAATCCTTCAGCAGCTGTCTTGCGATTACCAGTCTTTGAATCTCGCTGGTGCCCTCGCCGATCGTGCAAAGCTTCACGTCGCGGTAGAACTTCTCCGCGGGGTAATCCTTGATGAATCCATACCCGCCATGAATCTGTACACCTTCATTGGCGCACCGGACCGCAACTTCGCTCGCGTAAAGCTTAGCCATGGAGGATTCCAGTGTCGTCTTGAAGCCGGCATCTTTCATCGAAGCCGCACGCATGGTCAGCAAACGTGCCGCCTCGATTTCTGTCGCCATGTCGGCCAGCTTCCACTGAATCGCCTGAAATTCGCTGATGGCTTTTCCGAACTGCTTGCGTTCTTTGGAATAGCGCAAGGCCGACTCATAAGCGCCCTGGGCCATACCCAAGGAGAGAGCGGCGATGGATATACGGCCTCCGTCGAGCACCTGCATAGCATCGATGAAGCCGTTCCCTTCCCTGCCCAGCAGATTTTCCGCAGGAATGGCGCAATCTTCAAAAATCAGCTCGGCGGTGTCGCTGGCGCGCAGTCCCAGCTTGTTTTCTTTTTTACCGGGACGGAAACCCTTCGTGCCCTTCTCCACAATGAATGCCGATAAGCCGTGGGTGTGTGCGGCGCGATCGGTAACCGCTATCACGACGACGACATCGGCGTAGTGGCCGTTGGTGCAAAACGTCTTCGTGCCGTTCAGGATCCACTGATCCCCTTTCCGCACCGCCATCATTCGCGCACTGCCTGCATCGGATCCCGAGGAGGGTTCGGTTAAGCCCCAAGCGCCGATAAACTCACCGGTGGCCAGCTTGGAGACATATTTCTTTTTCTGCTGTTCGTTACCCGCCAGGAAAATATGGTTGCTGCTCAGCGACGTATGAGCTGCCACAATAATGCCTACCGACCCGTCGACGCGCGAAAGTTCGTCGATAGCCGTCACGTACTCGACGTAGCCCATACCGGCACCGCCGTATTCCGGCGGAAAAATCGTCCCCATCAGGCCCAATTTGCCCAATTCCTTAACGATCGCCATCGGGAACTCGCCGGCCTCGTCCCATTTCATGACGTTGGGGCCGATTTCCCGCTCGGCAAATTCACGCACGCTCTTTTTCAACTGCAACTGCTCATCATTCAAGAGGAAATCCAAGCGCCCTCCAACTTGTAAGGAACTTGCGGGGTACGACCGGCCGCAGCCATCAAAGCAGAACCCTCGATTACATCACAGCACATGCGTTTGGGAGAAATTCGCAAACCGACTGGTTGGTTAGCGACGGAGCAAGCAGCGAAAACCCGAGAACATGGCCCCTAAGTAAGCCGGGTACAAATAGAGGGCGACGATGATTACGCCAATCACAATCAATGTTCTTCGAGAGCGGCGAATGTTGTTCTTCTGGTTTGCGATTGCCTCACGCTGGTTCTGCAACGCTTCGCCGTACTTGGCAAGATGCTGCTTCTGCAGGTCACGAATTTCTTCCAGCAGCTTGATTACCTGGTCATCGGCCATAAGTCACCTGACTTATGACATACCAGACCAGCGATTGTGAGAAGAGAACGATAGTAATGTTTACGCGGCCTTCTTCGGGCTGATCCCAAAGATCTTACGTGCCATCCATACCGGCGCCACGAAAACGTGGGCCGGATTGGTCATGAACGCGGGCTTGTTGCCCTCAATCAGATGGCCAAGCCAGGCCAAGGCAAAGGCAGCGGGAATCAACAGCAGGCCGATGATCCAATGAAACCAGACCACCACGATCGACGAGAAGCCTACAGGAATGGCGATCATGTGCAGGGCGCGGTTGACCGGGTGATTGTGTGCACCGTCATAGTGCGAGTAAAGCCCCATGGAGCACCCCACGCGTGTAGATTGCCAAGCGGACTGGATTATACCCGCTACACCACAACCGAGGCATCGGAAATAAACCGCGCAAAAACTTCGTTCGACAGGAGTATGCCGCGTCGAGTGAGCCGGAGAATATGCTGGTCGCGTTGAAGGAGACCGAGTTCAACGAGTTCCTCGATTTCACCGGAGAACTGCGTCAGGGCGGCAGGTCCATGCTCAGCGGCTATCTGGCGCAGATCCACGCCCCGAATCAGACGCAATCCCAGGAAGAAGGTTTCTTCCAGCGCCATCCTGCGAGTCACCACTGTCGGCGAGAAGCCTGCGCCTGACAAGTACGGTTCCAGCGAATCGGCGTTAGCAAAGCGCACTGCATCGAGGTCAGCCGCCACGAGCTCACAGGGAGGCGAACCGCCGCTCTGCCTGCTTGACTCCGCCTTTCCCAAACGGTAAGGATCGGCCGAAGAGTAGAGCATTGAGTGAGCATCAACCCCGAAACCCAGATACGGCTTTCTGGTCCAGTACTTCAGGTTGTGGCGCGACTCGAACCCGGTGCGGGCAAAATTGGAGATTTCGTATTGGACAATTCCCGCAGCATTCAAGCGCTCGCACGCGGCGATGTAGAGATCAGCGGTTAAATTCTCGTCGGGAACAAAGTGCGCATGGTAACGCGTGCCACCCGCCAGCAACTCTCGCCCCAGCCGGGAGTCTTCGTCAACTTCGAGCATGTAGATGCTGACGTGCGGCGCCCCGGCGGCGATCGCCTCGGCCAGCGAAAAATCCCAGCTTTCGGCCGTCTGATGGGGCAGGCCGGCGATGAGGTCAAGGTTGATATTCGTAATCCCGGCGGCGCGCAGTCGCGCTATGTCTTCGACAACTGTGACGCGTTTATGCAGACGCCCGACGGCGGCCGACTCCGCGTCGACAAACGACTGCACCCCTAGGCTGACCCGATTGACTCCCGCTTCGACAAGCGCTTCCATTTGGGCCGGAGCCAGGGTACCGGGGGCGCATTCAACCGTAATTTCTGCATCTTCGCGGAGACAAAAATTTTGCCGAATCGTGACAAATAGCCGGCGGAGTTGGTGAGAATCTAGGATGCTGGGAGTTCCGCCTCCGAAGTAGATGGAATCGGCCTCGGCAGCGAACGTACCCTGTGCGCGTTCGCTGGCGAGGCGGGCGTCAGCAATTTCGGCGCACAGACGGTTAACGTAGTGCTCAAAGGCCGCGCGAGAGAAGACATCAGAGGCGAAATTGCAGTAGCTGCACTTCGTCCGGCAAAAAGGAACGGATACATACAACCCGAGGGGCATTAGAACGATTATATTTTGCTGTTACAAAGGGAGTACACTCTGCATCTCACTTGTCGCCGGTTCAGCGGTTGTCGGTAACTTCAGGCCCAATCTGCTGTGGGCCCTTGTACGAAGGCGCACCAGGATGTTGGAACCGCGGATAAAGGGCATTCGCAACAACGCATGACCAAAGAGGACCGGACAATTCGAGTCGTGATTACCGGCATGGGGGTGGTAAGCCCCAACGGAATCGGCAAACAGGCTTTCTGCCGCGCCATTCTCGATGGGAAGAGCGGAATCAAGCGGATCACTCGCTACGACATGTCGCAATCGCCGGTGAAGATCGCGGGCGAGATTCCGGATTTCGACGAGTCCGCCTGGATTGATGCCCGCGAGCGCAAGCATGTGTCGCGTATCGTGCCACTTTGCGTTGCTGCCTGCAGCGAAGCCTTGCAGGACGCAGGGCTGGACCCGGCCTCCATGTCCCTGGAGCAGAAACGCGAAATCGGAATCATTCTGGGCTCCGGCGGCGGGGCCCAGGAGTATTCGGAAGAAAACTACCGCCTCTGGCACTCCGGCAAGGTCAAGCAAGTGAGCCTCTTCTGCATTCCCAGTGGCACGATGGGTACCAGTTCCAGCGAAGTGCAGATGCGCTTCGGTTTTCGCGGCTACAGCCATGTAGTAACCACGGGTTGCACGTCTTCGACCGACGCCATCGGCTACGCCATGCAGCACATTCAGGCAGGCGTCCAGCCCATGTTCCTGGCTGGCGGTGTTGATTCGACGATCACTCCCGGAATCATCAAAGGTTACACACTGCTGAGGGCGTTGACGACTTCATGGAACGATGAGCCTGAGCGCGCTTCCCGACCGTTTTCCGCCGATCGCGACGGATTCGTTTTGGCCGAAGGATCGTGGATGTTCGTGCTGGAGGAGTACGATCATGCGCGCGCTCGTGGCGCTCGTATCTACGCTGAAATCGCGGGTTATGCCTCAACCTGCGAGGCGTTCCATCGCGTGCGCTTGAGCGAATCCGCCGAAGAACCAGCGCGCGCGGTTGCCGAAGCCCTGCAGGAGGCGCAACTCGCGCCCGGGGCTATCGACTATGTCAATCTCCACGGCACCTCGACCCAACTCAACGACCGTGTAGAGACCAAGGCAATCAAAATGGCTCTGGGCGAGCGCGCCCGGCAGATCCCCATGTCCGCTCTGAAATCACAAATCGGACATCCCCAGGGGGCGTGTGGCGCTGCTGGAGTGAGCGCTACGCTGGTAGCCATGGAGCACGATCAGATCCCTCCCACGATCAATCTTGATGTACCGGACCCCGACTGCGACCTGGATTACGTTCCCCAAGCCGGTCGCAAGGCTCGGATCCAGCATGCGATTTGCAACTGCGTGGGATTTGGATCAAAGAACTCGGCGCTGGTTCTACGAAGGATTCTGTAAGTTCGTCTCTTCTTGCATAAGGAATTTTCCATCCGGGCAGGTCTCTTCCCCATCTATTTAGGGTACTCTTGAGCTGATCCATGGCGATGCAGGAAGAAGAGGTATTAGGTAAGGCATACGACAGCCGCCTTATGAGGCGGCTGCTCAAGTACTTACGGCCCTATAGCTGGCAGGTGGCGATCGCTTTGGGCGCGATCGTTCTCCGGGCGGGTGCCGACGTGCTTGGTCCTTATCTGACCAAGATCGCAATCGACAAGTACCTGGCCAAGGTGCCGGGACTGCACTCGCCTTTCGATCGCTGGCTCAGTTCTGAGCCCCTGGTCGGTATCGCCCAGATTGCCGGAATCTACGTAGCCCTGCTCGCCCTCGGCTTCTTTCTGGATTTCCTGCAGACCTACTTCATGCAGTGGACGGGTCAGAAGGTAATGTTCGACTTGCGCAGCCAAATCTTCCGTCACCTGCAGCATATGCATATTGGGTTCTTCGATAAGAATCCGGTGGGCCGCCTGGTCACGCGAGTCACGACCGACGTCGACGCTCTCAACGAGATGTTCACCGCGGGAGTGGTCTCAATTTTCGAGGATGTTTTCGTGCTGGCCGGGATCCTGGCCATCATGCTCAAGATGAACTGGAAGCTGGCACTGATCACATTTGCCGTGCTGCCGTTCATCGCATACGCAACGAAAGTTTTCCGGGACCGGGTACGGGATTCTTACCGCCGCATTCGCGTGGCTATTGCACGTATTAATGCCTATTTGCAGGAGCACGTGTCCGGCATGATCGTGCTTCAGTTGTTCAATCGCGAGAAGCGCGCGTTTCGCAAATTCTCGGACATTAATGCCAGCCACATGGTGGCGTTCAAAGATGCCATCCTGGCGTACGCGCTCTACTACCCGATCGTGGAAATTCTTTCCTCCATCGCCGTAGCCTCAATCATCTGGTACGGCGGCCTCGACGTGCTTAGCCGCACCGCAACCCTCGGAGTCCTGGTCGCTTTCATGCAATACGCGCAACGCTTTTTCCGGCCGATTCAGGACTTAAGCGAAAAATACAACATCCTGCAGTCCGCCATGGCGGCCAGCGAACGAATTTTCAAGATGATCGATACTCCGATTGAAATCACTTCGCCTGCCAACCCGAAGAAAGCAACTGGGCCGGGGCGAATCGAATTTGATCACGTCTGGTTTGCCTATCGAAGCGTACCTGTCGGCGACACAAAGTCGGAATCTTCGAGCCGTGTGCCAGGAGCAGGGGCGACCATCGCAACACCGGTTGCGTCGCAAGAACTCGACTGGGTGCTCCGGGACGTAAGCTTCACGATTGAGCCCGGCGAGACCGTTGCAGTCGTCGGCCACACCGGCGCGGGGAAAACGACCCTCATTTCGCTGCTCATGCGGCTCTACGATGTCCAAAAGGGCGCGATTCGCATCGATGGCATTGACGTCAAAGAAATGGATGTTGCCGATTTGCGCCGCCGCTTCGGCGTTGTCCTGCAGGACCCATTTCTGTTTACCGGGACTGTCGAGGGCAATATCCGCCTCGGAACCGGCTGGATCCGCAACGAAGACGTGGAGCAGGCAGCAGAGGAAGTCAATATCGCCGACTTCATTCGGACCCTGCCCAACGGTTTCAAGGAAGAGGTTCGCGAGCGGGGCAGCACGCTCTCCACGGGTCAAAAGCAGCTCATCTCGTTTGCGCGCGCCCTGGCTCATAATCCCAGAATTCTCATTCTCGACGAGGCCACCTCAAGCGTTGACACCGAGACGGAATTCCGGGTTCGCGAAGCGCTGACTCGCATGGTTGAAGGGCGCACGTCACTCATCATTGCGCACCGGCTTTCGACGATTCAGCGTGCCGACAGGATTATCGTCATGCACAAGGGGCACGTGCGTGAGATTGGCACCCACCAGCAACTGCTTGCCAACCGGGGCATCTACTACAAGCTCTACCAACTCCAGTACAAGGACCAGGAAATACCGCTACCGGCCACGTCCGGCACGGAAGTCGGCGCCAGCGCCGACGACTAAGCGCATTTCTCACCACTGAGGCATGGAGGCGGGCGAGGGTGAATGGTCGCGTACCTGATTCTTCCAATGCTGAAAAGACTGTGCTGATGCCCGTGGCTTTACAATCTTGTCGTGCGCATCCTCATTTCGGCGGGCGAAGCCTCTGGAGACATGTATGGCGCTCAGCTCATTGAAGCGCTACGCCGGCGCGAGCCATCTTTGGAAATCTTCGGGGTGGGCGGCGATAAGATGCGGGGCGCCGGTTGTGAGACCGTGGTCGACGCCAAAGATCTCGCGGTCGTAGGCATCACCGAAATTCTGAATCATCTTCCGAAGATCTACGGCCGATACAGGGCGTTGATTTCCGAGGCCGACCGCCGCAGACCGGATATCGCTGTTGTGATCGACTCGCCGGCGTTCAACTGGCGGGTTGCCCGCCAGATGCATCATCGCGGCATTCCCACTGTTTATTATGTATGCCCTCAGTTCTGGGCCTGGCGTCAGGGCAGGGTTAAGCTCTTGCGAAAATACATTAACAAGGCCCTTGTGATCTTCCCATTCGAGGAGAAGTTCTACCGGGATCGTCGGGTGGATGCGGAATTCATTGGGCATCCCTTAGCTGAGCTGCCAAACCCGTCGATCTCGCGCAGTGATTACGCATCGCAATTCGGGCTTGATCCCTCGAAACACTGGATTACGATGATGCCTGGGAGCCGAAAGAAAGAAGTTCGCATGAATCTTCCGGGCATGCTGGGCGCCGCGGCGCGGCTCGGCAGCGGCTACGAGTTCATCTTGCCGATTGCGCCAACGCTGGACGAGCAGTTCATTGCAGAGCTGGTTGGTTCTGCAAACGTCACTTTGGTTCCGGAATCATTACCAGCGCTCTTTCATTCTCGCGCGGGAGTTATTGCAAGCGGAACCGCCACGGTGGAAGCAGCGTTGATGGAGACGCCCTTTGTGATGGTGTACCGGGTGTCAGCGCTGACTTACGCGATTGGGCGCTGGCGCATCAAGGTACCTCATTTCGCGATGGTGAACCTGATCGCAGGTGAACAAGTCGTGCCCGAGCTGGTGCAAAACGACTTCACCGCCGACAACGTGGCGAAGAGTGTCCGGAAGATTCTTCCGGACGGCCCCTCGCGCGAGGCCATGCGAGCCGGTCTTGCCCGTGTGAGAGAACGACTCCGCAGGACCGCTGAAAGCCGGCGCGCTCCCGCGGAGCAAGGGGCGGACATCATTGTGACCATGCTGGCCGCTTCAGCTTCAGGTCAGCGCGAGGGGGCAGCGCTCTAATGGAACCGATCACAATTCTAAGACTGGCAAACGGCTGCAAATCACTGGTAAACAAGCTTAAAAGGGCTGCCGTCCTTGTGCCGTCAGCATCTTTTGCGGGACAATCTTCATCATACAGAAGGTAGCCTGTCCGAGGAGAATACTCTTCAATGCACTTCCGCCCTGGGCGCCGAACGCTGGCCCCGAATCTCAGCTTTGTACTTGTCCTGCTCTGGTTGACTCCGCATTTGCTATTTGCGGCGGAGAAACCGCGCCTACGGGTTGACAATTATGTAATCGACGCCGAATTGGTTCCGCAATCGCACCGGCTGGTTGCGCGTGCCAAGGTGACCTTCACCGCGCTCGATAACCTCAATACCGCCTCCTTCGAATTGCACAACGACCTGCGCCCCACCAAGGTGGTCGATGAAGATGGCAAGCCATGCTCAGTGGAACGCGTCACGCAGGATTCCACGGTGCGCGTATCGCTGAACAAAGACCTAGCGAAGGACGCTTCCGCCACCCTGACTTTCGAATACGATGGCGTGCTGCAGAGTGCAGACGACAGCCCTGTGCAGGGATTGAAGCTGGCCTATGTCGGTGACGACACCAGCTATCTGCTTTATGCCGGGCGCTGGTTCCCGGTGGTTAACTACGGAATCAACCGGTTCACTTCGACGATCAACGTTACCGTTCCGGCGCACTTTACTGTGATCGGTAGCGGAAAAGAGACCGTCTCAAACGAGCGTCCATCGCGCGGCGCTGAAAGCGAATCCGAGCCCGTAAAGCTAAAGACGCGCAAGACGAAGCGGGCCGAAACTGCTCCGACTGCGGCACCGATCGCCGGTCTGACGGGACCCACCAAGACATTCTCTTTCGTTTCGAACAAAGCTAGCTTCCCAGGCACCATCATGGCCGGCGTGTTCAACGAAACGAAGTACAACGAGGGCGGCGTTGATCTGACGGTTTACTTCAAACCGCTCCACCAGGCTTTGGCGGCTCAGTACGCCACCACGGCAGCGAAGGAGTTCACATATTTCACAACTCTCTACGCACCGTTCGCGAATCCCACGCTGCGTGTGGTCGAAATTCCAGATGACACCGTCCCCTCGGCATGGGCTCCGCAGATAGCCGCGATTGCGAGCCGTTCCATAAGTGAAAAGATCAACTACCGCCTGCTCGCTAACACGATCGCACACCAGTGGTGGGGCGCGTCCGTTAGCCCTGATTCCAAAGACGACTGGTGGCTATCCGATGGCTTCGCGCGTTATGCGGAGGCTCGCTATGTGGAGCAGGCGGCAGGCGAGGCCGCATTAAACGAAGTGGTTAAGGACATGTCAGTGGGTGCACTCGCCTACGACACAGTGCCGCTTTCAAGCGTAGGCAAAATGGACATGTTCTCGCCCGAATTTCAGTCGCTCACGACTGACAAGGGCGCGATGATCCTGCACATGCTGCGCTGGGTGCTGGGCGAAGCTAAGTTCGACCAGACCATGCGCACGTTTGCGAGTCAGTATGCCGGAAAATCGGCCTCGCTCGATGACTTTCGTAATATCGCCGAGAAAGACTATGGCGACCGGCTCACCTGGTTCTTCTCCCAGTGGCTGGATTCAACCGGCGCTCCTGAGTTCAAGACCAAATACACAGTCTACCGCCTTGGACAGAACAACAAGGGGTTTCACATCGTCGGGCAAATTGCCCAGGATCTTGACCTGTTCCGCATGCCCGTCGAACTGAAAATCGATACCGACGGCAAGACTGAAGACAAGCGGGTCGAAGTCGTAGGCACAAACTCCCCTTTCAGCGTTGAGACTTTTGGCAAGCCGCGCCGCATCATGGTGGATCCAGAAGATCACGTCCTGAAGAACTCTGCCGACATCAAGCTGCGCGCCTCGATTCTCCGCGGACAGGCGATGGTCCAACAGGGCGATCTTGCGGGGGCGCTGGCAGAGTTCAAGAAAGCTCTTGATGTAAATCAGAACAGCTCGCTCGCCCATTACCGCATCGCCGAGGTTTTCTTCGTCCAGCGCAACTATCAGGCCGCAGCCAACGCATACCGCGAATCACTGAACGGCGACGGCGACCCACGCTGGACAGAGGTCTGGAGCCACATCCAACTGGGCAAGATCTTCGACATCACCGGACAGCGCGAGCGCGCTACTAACGAGTATCGCCAGGCGATTCAGACCAACGACAACACCCAGGGCGCGCTCGAAGAAGCCCGCCGCTACCTGCAGAAAGCTTACGAACAGCAGAAGGATAAAGAGAAGAACGGGATGTAGTTTCGAGTTTCAAGTTTCCAGTTTTCCAGTTCCTAGCTTCGGTAAAGTATTTCTCTTGAAACTCGAAACCTGGAACTTGAAACTTAATCACCTCTCAGCCAATAGTTTCCTGCCCGTGCCTTATAATTCCCGCCGGTCCCGAACCCGGAGGTTTCCTTGAAGACTTGGTGGGGTGCGCACCTCCTTTTGCTTCTGTTTGCGTTACCTGTACTCGCCCAGCGAGAACCAGTTCTTAAGCAGATCAACGAACCGCATCCGTACTATTACCGGGAGATGTACATCCCGCAACTGACGACGGGGCCGAGTTCGCTGGCATGGTCGCCGGATTCGAAATCACTCGTTTACTCAATCGGCGGATCGCTCTGGCGTCAGGACGTCGGCTCGAATACGGCTGAACAACTAACGGCGGGCCCCGGCTATGATTACCAGCCCGACTGGTCCTCCGATGGGCGCTGGATCGTCTACGATTCCTACGACAAAGACGCGATCGAGCTTTGGGCCCTCGATTTGCGCGACCACAGCCGTCATCCATTGACCAACGCGGGCGCTGTCAACGTAGAGCCTCGCTTCTCGCCAGACGGCAAGCGCATCGCATTTGTTTCTACCGAGTTCAACGGCCGCTTTCATATCTTTCTGGGCGATTTTGCAGATGGGAAACTCAGCAATATTCGTCGCCTTACGGGGGAAAACCGCAGCCCGCTGCCCCGCTATTACTACAGCCCCTTTGACCATGAGATCAGTCCCGTATGGTCCCGCGACGGCAAGGAAATTTTGTTCATCACCAATCGAGGGCACATCTACGGCACCGGCGGATTCTGGAGAATGAAGGCTGAAGCGGGCGCCGACGCGCGTGAGATTCATTACGAAGAAACTACGTGGAAAGCGCGCCCGGACTTCTCTCCGGATGGTGCGCGGATCGTCTATAGCTCGTACCAGGGCCAACCCTGGAATCAGCTTTGGTTGATTCCTTCCGAGGGAGGCAATGCCTTCCCGCTCACGTACGGCGGTTTCGACAACGTCAATCCGCGCTGGTCCCCTAACGGAAAACAGATCGCATTCATTTCCAATCGTGGTGGCACCACTTCAATGTGGGTACAGCAGATTCCGGGAGGAGCGCAAAAGGAAATTGTTCCTGTCGAACGCCATTATCTTCGACCGATGGGGCAGTTGACGCTTGCGGTGCTGGATCCTGCAGGCCGGCCGACCGCGGCGCGTATCTTCATCACCGCCTCTGACCATCGTGCCTACGCTCCCGACGATGCCTGGATGCAAGCGGATGACAATTTCGACCGCTCTGAACGCCCGTTTGAATCCCACTACTTCCACACACAAGGCAGTTCCAAACTCGCCGTACCAGCCGGTGAAGTGCAGGTTGAGGTGATGAAGGGATTCGAGTACGAGGTGGTCCGGCAATCTATCGCGGTGACTGCAAGCCAGAATACAAATCTAATGGTGCATTTGAAGCCGCTGCAGATTCCGCAAAGCTCACAATCGCGGTGGGTGAGTGGCGACGTGCATGTGCATATGAATTATGGAGGCGCCTACCGAAACACGCCCCCGCATCTGGTCGAGCAGGCTGCAGCTGAGAACCTATCCATCGTTGAAAATTTGGTGGTGAATAAAGAGCAGCGCATCCTCGACATGGCTTATTTCCGCACCACGGCCGATCCTGCATCCACAGCCGATAACCTGCTTATGCACGGCCAGGAGTTCCACACCAGCTACTGGGGTCACTTGGGCATACTTAATCTGACGCGCAATTTCCTTCTTCCAGATTACGCGGGGTATCCGGGTACGGCGGCGGCCAGCCTCGTTCCTGACAATGCCGATGTCGCTGACATGGCTCATGCTCAGGAGGCGCTCGTGGGCTACGTCCACCCGTTCGACACCTATCCCAATCCCGAAAAGGACGAGTCGCTTACGGACGAATTGCCCGTCGACGTCGCGCTGGGCAAGGTCGATTACATTGAAGTGCTGGGATTCAGTGATCACAGGTCAACCGCCGCTGTGTGGTATCGCTTGCTGAATCTGGGCTTTCGTTTGCCGGCAGCTGCCGGTACTGACGCGATGGCCAACTACGCCTCCTTACGTGGCCCGGTCGGATTGAACCGAGTGTATGCGGAAGTGCCGAGAGAGCCGTTGAATATTCATGCATGGTTAAGCGCAATCAAAGGCGGCAGAACGTTCGCAACCAACGGACCGCTGCTTGGCTTCGCTCTCGACGGACACGAGGCTGGAGATGAGATCAAGCTTGCTGCCGGCGAGCATCAGCTCAAGTTGAGCGGATGGATGCGATCCATTGTTCCTATCGATCATCTGGAAGTGGTCTGCAACGGAAAGGTTGTGAGGGAATTTGAGCTGAGTGGCGGACGGCGAACAGTCGACGTGACTGGGACCTTGCCCATCGTCGAGAGTGGCTGGTGCCTGCTTCGCGCCTGGGCGGATAAGGGTGAGCATCCGATTCTCGATACATACCCCTACGCCACCACCAGCCCAATCTACATCAGTGTCGCCGGCTCGCATCCGAGCCGAAAATTGGATGCCGGCTTTTTTGTAACTTGGATTGATCGGCTCACATCTGCAGCCGAGTCCAATCGCGACTGGAATGCCGAGCCCGAAAAGCAGCACGTCTTGGAGCAACTCGCGTCCGCGCGCGAGGTCTACAGGCGACTGCAATAGAAGCGCGGCCTTACTGCAGCTGCAGGCTGTTGAGCATCTTCTCGTACGTGGGCTGCAGCTGCTTGAACTGCGACTCCGGCGCGATGAAGATCAGGTACAGAATGCTGCCTTGTGATCCGGGCAGTGTTACCAACCAATCCCGCTCCTGTTCCGGCTGGCCGTTCTGCTGAACGGGCGACTGGCCATTCAAGTACACGGACCGGCCGCGTGTTCCGTTGACAGAAATGTTACGCGCTCCTCCGGACACCTGCAGCTGGTTGGATTGCTGCAGATTCCGGATAAGATCCTGGGTGGCCTGATCCAGCGAGTTGGCGTTACTGTCCTGAGCCTGGCTGATCACGACGCCATATGCGATGGCATTCTGTCCAACTCCCGCGGGGGGAGCAATGGTGATTCCGTTCTGGCCGCCTGCCGCTTTCCAGTTGTCGGGGTACGAAATACTAAGGCCGCTCTGCTGTAACTGAGTGAAATTCCCGCTGGGGCGTACCTGTTGATAACTAACGTTGGTGAGGCTCCCGCCCGCAGCGGTTTGGTTCGCTGCCGCTTGCGCCTCCGCAGATGGCACGGCTCCCGCCTGAGTGTTTTGCCGCGCCCACTGCCCACTCTTTGCGCCGTCGGCGATCTGCTGAGCCGTGTAGGCTTTTACCTGCTGAGCCTTTTGTTTCGCTTGCACGAATTGTGGACTGTTCTGCTGATACTGCTTTGGCGGCCAGTTCTGAATTTCCTTATCGACAGCCTCAACGCGATTTCCCGGGTTGGGGTGATCGCTCAAGAATTGTGGTCCAGCCCCGCCACCTTCTTTTTCGAGCTTCTGGAAGAAATCAGCCATCGCCTTCGGGTTATAGCCGACCTTGTACATGATGATGGCGCCTACGGCATCGGCTTGCGCTTCATCACCTCGCGAATACTTCATGCTAAGCACGCCCCCGGCCATCTGGCCGCCGATATTGGCGATCGCGCCGCCGATCCCGCCGATCACGCTTCCTGCAATCTGCCCGAGACCGGCAAGAATGCTGGGCAGGGTATTCTGGTGCATTTGTTTCGCCGAGTGCTGCATGTACACGTGGGACATCTCGTGGGCGATCACGCCCGCAAGCTCGGCTTCGTTGTCGGCTTGCGTGATAGTTCCTACGTTGACGAAAATCGGCCCGCCCGGCAGAGCAAAAGCGTTAATTTCTTTTTGCTCGATGACATGGAACTGATACGGCCAGGAATACTGCGACGGGATAACTTTGACCAGCTTCTTGCCCAGCGACTGTACGTATTGCGTCACAGGGCTGGAGTCTGGAAGCACGGGCATTTGCTTGTAAACTTCGGCGACTGCCTTTAGCCCGAGTTGCTCTTGCTGCTCTTTGCTCAATCCAACCTGACCCGGATTGGGAAGCTCGGGACCGGGAGTGACTGCCCACAGCCATACAGGCATAGCAATTAAGGCTGTCAAGAAGATTGCCAGAATTCGAGCCGATATCGTGCGTCGCGTCATAGCGCTCCTGCGAAAAACAGACTGCCAAAACGAACGGCTAGGGTGAGATGCACCCAGGAAATAATCGGGATGTCCCGCCCAGGAGGGAGCTTCCAGCTACATTATCCGCCGCAGGGGGTCGTGAATCAAAGCGCAGGGGCGACAACTGGGGAGTGGAGTATCGTCTTCCGGCCTAGGAACCGACTAGTCCCTTACTACTACTGTATAGAGCTGGCTACGTTCGAGAAAACCGTGTTGGAGTTGCTTCCGATTAGCCTTACCGTCCCGACAACAATCACCAGAATGACAGCCACCATAACCGCGTACTCAGCAATGTCCTGGCCTTGCTCTGCGAGCCACAGGTTCTTCAGAAATCGCTTCATATGCCTCCATTCCCCAAAGCCGCACGTATAGCCGAGAGGAGCGCGCAGCTACCCCTATTTTCTCGTCAAAAGGGGCGAGATACGGGGTAACAACCACTTTTGCTCCATGACACTAGTCACCAGCCTTGGTGACCAAAGTGGAGGCGGAATCCTGACCCGTTGACGGCTATGTTCGAGTGATGAAAGAGGTTATTGTTCCTGAGGCTGAGGCTGAGGAGGCTGCTGACCCTGCTGCTGTTGTTGCTGTTGTTGCTGCTGCTGCATGATCTGTTGCTGCCGCTGCAATTCCTGCAGCAATTGTTCAGGCGTTTTCACCTGTTGTTGCTGTTGGCCATCCACTTGGCCCTGATCAATCTGCTCGGGAGCGCCGGGGTCAGTGCCGTTGTCTTGCGCGCTGCTGTCGTCTTCCTCGCTTTCAGGCTGCGGTTCCTCGGGAGGAACCTGGGCCTGGGCCTGGGGCTGCTGATACATCACCTGCGGCTGCTGTTGATAGACCTGAGGCTGAAATGGCTGGCCAGGATAGGGTTGGCCCATGCCCTGCATAGGTTGATTCGGCTGATTGACGGGACCAACGTCGGGACCACCGGTGCGCGGGGTGAGAATGACCTGGGCAACCGAGTCGGGGCTCTTGTCCGACCCGATCATCACGTAGTTGAAATGTGACCCATTCAGCAAGGAAGCGAGCACATCCCTTGCGGGGCCTGGACCAAAACGGCTCATCACGCGCTCATTGGCGCCGGGAGGAATGTCGATTGCAGCCCCGGTCTTGCTTTTTACGGCTTGCAAGATGTCAGTTAAAGTGGAGTTGGGAGCAACGATGCTGAGCTGTCCGTTGTGATACGTCACGGTGGGAGCTTGCGACGGCATCTGTTCGGGCGTAGGCGGAGGCGGCGGGGGCGTCGGAGCAGGCGTCGCCTCGGCCACTGGCGTCGGCTTGGCCGCGGCTTTGTGCTTACGATGTCGCGGGGTCGTTTGGCCCCATGCCGCCCCGCACACTGCAATCGCAAAGAGAGCGAAGAGGGCGATGTGTTGCCGGGTTGACTTCATGAAACGACGCGTACCGAGGCGAGACATTCTGGGCTTTCTGACCGCCATTGTAACATCCATCCAACTTGGGTTCGTCATTTACTCCTACGGCATCAGGAACTTACCTTACAGCCTCCCTGGCTTCGAGCGGCATCGTACAATTGAACGAATCTGAGAGAGACCGCCTATAACCATGAACGCTACGACTGCCTCGGGTTTGCAGGAAAAATCAGCTTCGTTACGTCTCTGGGTTTGTGCCTCTGCCTTGCTGGTCGCAATCCTGCTGTCATTGCCAGCGGCGGCGCAAAGTTGCCTCGCAGCTTCCGATATGGACGCCGCCACCCGTACCGCCCTCGAGAATGCCGGCAAACGCTATTTCGATATGGCTGCCAAGGGCGACGTTTTCAATCTGAAGCAGAGTGCAATTCCCAGCTTGGCCGCGAATTTCGCCGGCATCGAAAGCGCCGTTATCGAAAATAAAGATGCATTCGCCGGCGCGCAGGCTAGTCCGCATCCTCCCTTTCTATTGGATGCGGAGGGGACGCAACCGCTCGCCCGCGCCGAGTTTCTGTGTGGCGTTTTTGGCTCACAAGGGCAGACTCCCAACAGCGCGGTATTCGTGATCCCCAACCTGCCTCCGGGCAAGTACGCAATCGTGATCATGGACGTTACCGGCGGGGCGAAGGGTCCCTACACGCTGTCGTTTGTCTTACAGCAGATCGGGAATGACTGGAAGATTGGCGGCTTTTACGCCAAGGCGGGCCAGGTCGCAGGCCACGACGTGAAGTGGTACACCGATCAGGCTGAGCAGTCGAAAGCCAAGGGCCAGGTCCATCTTGCCTGGCTCTTCTACCGCGAGGCGCGCTTCCTGTCAGCTCCGCTTGACTTCATGACAACCATGCAGACCGACAGGCTATACGACACGATTCAGTCTATGCAGCCTGCCGACATGCCCGATCCAGCTACTGGGAAAACAGCTACGCTCGTTGGCGGAAATGGAAAAACCTATACCATCACCGACGTTTTTCCGGTGGCGGTTGCCAATGATCTCGATTTAGTTGTCAAGTACCAGAACCCGGATGTTTCTAATACTGCTCAAACTTTTCAGGACAACATGGCTGTGATCAAGGCTCTGGTGACGAAGTATCCGGAATTCCGCAATACCTTCGCCGCCGTGGTAGCTCGTGCGGTTCAGCCGGACGGAAGAGACTACGGTTCGCTGATGCCGGTAAAAGACATCAAATAACCCTTTGAGATGGGCAGCCGGCAGCTATTTACTATTTACTATTCACTAAACACTAACAACTTGCTCTTCGAACGTGCACTCCCGAGGAGCTTTATCTTCTCTCAGCCCCAGGAAGACGGGCGCACGAAGCTTCAATCCTCCTTCGCTGGTTTCGTGGGTCCATTCCGTAAAACGAATTTCGGCGACAAGCTCAGGCTTAATCCAGTGCGCCTTGCGCCCGGCATCAACCGGGCCATGAAAAGGATTGGTTTTCGTCTCGAGGCCGTGCAGCAATTTCCAGACATCGCTTAGAGTCTTGCGGTCGAAGCCGGTCCCCGCCTGGCCAATGTGAATCAGGCGGCCGTTGTTGTCATAAAGCCCGAGCACAATGGATCCGAAATATTCGCGCGCCCCCTCAGGTTCGGTGTAGCCACCAATCACACATTCGATCTGCTTGGTGATCTTGATCTTCAGCCATTCGCGAGTGCGCTTCTCCTCGTAACAGCTGTTGCGCCGCTTGGCGACGATCCCCTCCAGCCCCTTCTGCCCCGCAAGTTCAAATAGCGCAGTTCCGTTCGCAACCTGGTGGTCGGAATATCGTAGGTTGTCACCGGGAATGACTATGTCGGCGAGCACGCGCTTGCGCTCCTCTAAGTTCACCTTGCGAAGATCGTAGCCGTCGAGATAGATGAGATCGAAGGCGTAATACAGCACGGGAACCTCTACCCGGCTGGGCGCGCTGAAACGCCCATGACGTATGCCCGTACGCTGCTGCATCAGACTGAACGACGGCCTGCCCTGGTCGTCGATGGCGACCACCTCTCCATCGACAACTGCCCGCTTCGCGCGAATGAAATCAGGGACGTCGCTCAGTTCGGGATAGAGCCGAGTCATCTCGTTCTGGTTGCGCGACATTAGCCGGAGTTTTCCGTCATCGATGTAGGCGACGGAGCGATACCCATCCCACTTGATCTCAAACAGCCAGTCCTCAGCGTCGAATGGCTTCTCGGTAGACACTGCCAACATGGGCTGCACAACTTCGGGCATGGGCCCTTTGCGAGCGCCTTTCAAGGACGCAGCGGGATTCTGCGCCGAGTGATTAGTGAGCGTCGATGCCGAAGATGTTGCGGCTTCGTGGCGCCCGTCTTCCTCCGAGTCCTCTCGCGGCCCGGAGCTCTTAATCTTCCTGCCTTTGTGTTCTTTCGCGCCTTCTGTAGTTCTGCTTTTCGCCCTTTTCTTCTCAACCTTTGCCAATGTATTCGCCAACCACGCCGCCTTAGGGCGCGTTCGCCCCGAAGATGGCCGGTTACTTTGCCACTCGCGCGACTTCTCGTCACCGCCGATCTGGGCCATCGTACGGCCGCTCAGCGCGGATTTGTCGAAAGCGTCAATGTTGTAACCCTCGACCACGTCGGCATCGTGTTTTTTGATCAGCAACCATTCGTTTCCCTTGCTTCCGGCCCGCCGCGAGCGAATGTGCACCAGCGCGAAATCGCCCTTCAACTTTTTCCCGCGCAGACGAAATTTCAAATCTCCTTTGGCCAGCATCGCGGAAGCCTCAGCTTCGGTGCCCGGCACGTACTTGCCATTCACCGGTTTGGGCGATAACGGTTCCCACGTGCCAACGTCCCACACCATTACCGTACCGGCTCCGTAGTTGCCTTCAGGAATGATTCCTTCAAAATCAAAATAGGACACGGGATGATCTTCCACCTGCATGGCGAGCCGTTTGTCGGCGGGATCCAGTGATGGGCCTTTCGGCACGGCCCAGGACTTCAGCACGCCTTCCATCTCCAGCCTGAAGTCATAATGCAGGCGCGTCGCACGATGCTTCTGCACTACGAAGCGGTGCCCGGCTTTCTTTTCAACCTTGGCAGGCGGCTCGGGCGTAGCTTCAAACCGCCGCTTGCGTTTGTACTCTTCCAGAGCCATAGGCCTTCTATTCTAGTTATCAGATGCGTAAGCAGAAAATGGGGCTGAGTAACGCATCACTGAACTAGTTTTTTTCTTTACAATCCAGAAGATGATTCGCTGCGCTTACCCAGTCTCGAACGCCGATAAATTGCTCCCCTGGGCAGTGGTTTTGCTGCTGGGAATCATCTCGCTGCCGTCGTCCAGGATCACGGCCCAGAATCCTCCGCAGCAGGAGAAGGTGAGTTCGGCTTCGCCCAAGTTCACCGATGCGGAAGCGCTTACGATACTGGATCGGTTGAAAGCAGCCCTGGAAAGCTACAATCAAAGGCGTTTTCTCAAGCTTTTCGACTCCGCCCACATGACGAATTACTCGGCATTTCGCGACCAGGTCCATGGATTTTTTGACAGGTACGAGTCATTCGCTGTGACGTACCGGCTGATCGAGGCTGCCACGCAAGGCCATGAAGGAGTCGTGCTCGCCGACTTTGGCGTGGACGGAGTTTCCGTTTCCGATCTGCCGGACTTGCGCCGTCACGCTCAGCTTCGCGTTGTAGTGTCCTGGAATGGCAAAGAATGGAAGATCGTGGAGCTCAGCCCGCGAGCCGTATTTCAATAGTTTCCTGACCGTCCATCAGACGGCAACCAGAAACCAAGAACCAGGAACAACGAACGAAAAACCTGAAACCAGTGTCAACTCGCGAATATCCCGAAACCCCGCTCATTGGCGTCGGTGCCATCATCGTTGAGAACGGCCGAGCGTTGCTCGTGAAGCGCGGGCACCCGCCCCTGGCCGGCGAATGGTCGATTCCCGGCGGGGTTCTGGAAGTTGGGGAGTTGCTGCGGGAAGCCGCCGTGCGCGAGGCTAAGGAAGAGACCGGGCTGGTAGTTGAGCCGGGCGAAATTTTGGGTGTTTACGATCGCCTGATCCGAGTGGGTGAGCGCGTCCAATATCACTATGTGCTCATTGATTTTCTGTGCCGGCGCGTCTCCGGCGAGCTGCAACCCGGCAGCGATGCCGAGGATGTTCGCTGGTTTGCGGCAGAAGAAATAGAAGCACTGAAGCTTGCGTCGGATACCGCCGACGTGCTGCGTAAAGGATTGAGTTCTGCCAACGTCGCCAGGCGCTAGACGGCATAACAAGACAGTCCCGCCGCTCACTCGGAGCACGAGTGAGATTCTCCCGATACCACGAGCATGCTTGAGCCGCCGTGGTAGCCTGTTTGCCTGCCAGTTATGGCAATCCGGCAAATCACAATCATTGGCACCGGCCTGATCGGCGGGTCGCTGGCGCTGGCGTTGAAGGCGAACCGGTTTCGCGGCCGGATTGTGGGTTGCGACCGCCGGCCAGTCCTGGAGCGCGCCCACAAGCAGGGCGCAATTGACAGCGGCTTCACCAACCCGGTCGACGCGGTTCGGGGCAGCGACGTTGTTGTCCTCGCTACGCCAGTTGGCGGCATCATCGAACTGATTGAACTGCTCGGGCGCGGACTGGCGGCGCGCACTCTGCTGACGGACGTTGGCAGCACCAAGAGTCTGATATTGGCTCGCGCCGAAACTGTGTTCGGCAGAAATGCCAAAAAGCGTTTTCTCGGCGCACATCCAATGGCGGGCAAGGAACAGGGCGGTTTTGAATTTGCGGATGCGCGTCTTTTTCAACAAGCAACCTGGCTTGTGACGCCGCTGCCGGGACAGGACCTGGACGACGGTCTCTTGGGTGAGTACTTGCGATGGATCGAGGCGATCGGCGCCAAGGTTGCCGCTCTTGACCCTGTGAATCACGACCACCTGTGCGCCTGGATCAGCCACTTACCGCAAATGTTATCCACAGCACTGGCCGGCACGCTGGTCGACGAGTTCGGCCCTGAAGCTCCTCTCATGGCTGCCGGAGGGCGTGCCTTGCGGGAAATGACCCGTATCTCCGCCAGCCCATATTCCATGTGGCGCGATATTGCCCTGACCAATAAGAAAAACATTGCCGGCGCTCTGCTTGCCCTGGAGCAGCGCCTGGCGCATATCCGCGAGAATCTAGACACCCGTCAACTGGCGAGCGAATTTGAGCGCGCGCATGCGCTCAAGAAGAAATAACTCGAAGCACGGCTGAAATGCCGGGCGCGTGGCGCACGAATTTGTGCATTCGGGCCCGGCCTTACTGTGTGTGCTGTCACTGTCAGTGACTCAGTCACCGGACCTCATACAGAAAACACTGTATATCGGACAATTTGGATTATGGTGCATCCTTGCATGTTGGCTGTTCCGGTTGTTGGTATCCTTGCGCGGGTTTCTATCAGAGAGGCACGTTTGCGTGTTACGAACTAGGGGAAGGCGACCCTTTCTGTTGCTTCCGAGCAGCTGATATCTGCGAGAAGTCCCGTGGAAATCTTAATCGCCGATGATCATGAGCAATTCCGCCGAAGTTTGCGGTCTCTGATCGAGTCGCAACCGGACTGGCACGTGTGTGCGGAAGCCGCGAACGGGGTGGAAGCAGTCGAGCGAGCCAGCGCGTTGAAACCAGATGTCATTTTGCTCGACGTCTCCATGCCCACTATGAACGGGTTGGACGCGGCTCGCCTGATCCACAGTCAGACTCCTGAAACCGAGATTTTGATTGTCAGCCAGAACGACCCCAGTGTGATGGAAAAAGCCGCGCTCCGGGCAGGAGCGAAAGGGTTTATACCCAAGTCCAAACTTCCTCAGGAGCTGGTAAAAGCGGTCGATGCGTTGAGAGGAAATGGCGCTGCTCGAAGACATGAAGAACAGAAGGCCAACCCGCCAGCCGGGAGCGCCAGCGCGCATGATTTCATGGGCGGAAATGGCGAAATGGCGGAGAGGATGCGGAACCTCGACTGGTCTCAAACCCCGTTGGGACCGATGGAGAAGTGGCCGCAGAGCCTGAAAACCTCAATCAGCATCTGCCTGGCTTCGCGTTTTCCTATCGTCATGTACTGGGGACCGGAGTACGTGGTCCTGTACAACGACGCCTACAGCACTATCTTGGGAAGTAAGCACCCCTGGGCCCTCGGCCAGCGTTGCTGCGATTGCTGGACGGAAATCTGGGACACGATCGGGCCTATGCTCGACGGCGTGGTGCAATCGGCCCAGGCCACCTGGTCCGATGACCTCTTGCTCATGCTGCACCGCCACGGCTATCCGGAAGAGTGCTACTTTTCGTTTTCGTTCAGCCCAATCCGGATCGAAACCGGCGCTGTCGGAGGCGTCTTCACGGCTGTCATCGAAACCACCGAGAAGGTTATCGGAGAACGGCGTTTGCGAACCTTGCGTGATCTCGCAGCCAGGGCCGTGGATGCTGATCGTGAGCAGGATGGGTTGCGAATCGCTGCCGAAACCCTAGGCGAGAATCTGCACGATATTCCTCTATCTTTGCTTTGTGAAGTGGGTCGGGGCAAGCCTATTCGGATCCTAGGGGCTGCGGGTGTCGACCGAGCACATGCCCTGTGCGCCGCACTGCAAAGGGACGATTCGCAGCTGTCGCAGCATTTGCGGCGAGTTGCAGAATCCGGAGAAACCCTTGAACTAAAAGACTTTCGAGCGTGCGCGGCGGAACTTCCGCACGGGGCGTGGCAGATTTCTCCCCAGAGTGCTCTTCTTTTGCCCATAGGGGATGTGGGCGAGGAACATGGCGCAGGCGTGTTGGTGGCGGCTATCAATCCCCATAAAGCCCTGAATGACACCTATCGAACATTCCTGCAACTGGTGGCACACCAGATCTCGACCAGTATTGCTGATGCGCGCTCCCATCAGGAAGAGCGGCAGCGTGCCGAGGCGTTGGCTAAGTTGGACCAGGCCAAGACTGCCTTTTTCAGCAACATCAGCCATGAATTTCGAACTCCCCTGACTCTCATGCTCGGACCGCTCGACGATCTGCTTGCAAGAAACCGGGAAGCGGCAACATCGGAGCAGGAACAACTCGCCCTCATACATCGCAATAGCCTGCGTTTGTTGAAGCTGGTCAACACCCTTCTGGAATTTTCGAGGATCGAAGCGGGGAGGGTGGAAGCCGCATACGAAGCCACGGATCTCTCCGCTTTGACCGCAGACCTGGCCAGCGTTTTCCGATCGGCAACAGAAAGAGCCGGAGTTCGGCTAACCGTAAGTTGTCCACCGCTGCCCGAACCGGTGTATGTCGATCGCGACATGTGGGAGAAGATTGTTCTCAATCTCCTCTCCAACGCCTTGAAGTTCACCTTGCAGGGCGAAATTGCCGTTGAACTCAGGTCCTCAGCAGGTCATGCCGAGCTATTCGTGCGAGACACCGGCTGTGGCATTCCCGCGGAGGAACTGCCACACATATTTGAACGCTTTCACCGTGTTCACAGCGCCAACGCGCGAACCAACGAAGGCAGCGGCATTGGCCTGGCATTCGTGCAAGAACTCGTAAAGCTGCATGGGGGTTCGATTAAGGCGGACAGCGTTCTCGGCTCCGGAACGACGTTCACGGTTGCGATCCCATTTGGGAAAGCTCATCTGCCTGCGGATCATATCCAAGCCGCGCACACACAGGTTTCAACCGCCCTGGGCGCCGATGCTTATGTGGAGGAGGCGATCCGCTGGATGCCCGGCGAGAGGGCGGCGGCTGGCACAATTACGTTGCAGGAAGTAGCCGCAGTTGCGCGCCGCAGCACCGGCGCTGGCCAGGGTCCTGCTCAACGCATCCTGGTGGCCGATGACAATGCCGACATTCGTGACTACTTGCGCCGTTTGTTGCGTGAGCACCACGAGGTCATGGTTGTGGGCGATGGTCAATCGGCGCTGCAGGTTGCGCGCGAGTGGCATCCCGATCTGATTTTAGCCGATGTCATGATGCCGCAGCTGGACGGATTCGGACTGCTGAGGGCCGTGCGAGGCGATCAGCTTCTGAAGAGCATCCCCGTCATTCTGCTCTCCGCCCGCGCGGGCGAAGAATCGCGCGTGGAAGGCCTGCAGGCTGGTGCCGACGACTACCTGGTCAAGCCCTTTTCTGCTCGCGAATTATTGGCCCGCGTGGCATCCCAGCTGTCCATGGCGCACCTGCGGCGCGAAACAGAAGAAATGGAACGGCAGCTGCGAGCCGAAGCCGATCTGGAACGAAATCGCATACGTGAGCTGTTCATGCAGGCGCCCGCGGCAATTGCGATGTTATCCGGACCTGAGCATCGATTCACTTTTGTGAACCGTGAGTATCTGAAGGTCACTGGGCGCGCACGCGTCGAGGATTTCCTTGGGAAGCCCATTCGCGAAGCTCTTCCAGAGATTGAGGGGCAGGAGTATGTATCTCTGCTCGACGAGGTTTACCGGACAGGGGTGCCCTATGTCGGCACTGAAGCGAAGGCACAGCTCGACCGACTCGCCAGTGGGCAGCCGCAGGAAGCTTACTTCAATTTTGCTTATCAGCCCTTGCGAAGTATTGACGGGAAAGTCGAAGGCGTTCTGGTCCACGCCGTCGACGTCACACAGCAGGTACTGACAAGGAAAGAGATTGAGCACCGCGAGCAGCAATTTCGCACTCTGGCCGAATCCATTCCCCAGCTGGTCTGGATGGCTGAACCGGACGGCAACATTTTTTGGTACAACCAGCGCTGGTACGAGTACACCGGCACAACCCCGGATCAGATGCAAGGCTGGGGTTGGCAGGCGATTCACGATCCCGAGGTTCTGCCAAAGGTACTCGAACGATGGAAGCACTCACTGGCCACCGGCGACCCTTTCGAGATGGTATTTCCCTTGCGGGGCGCGGACGGCCTCTTCCGTGATTTTCTGACGCGCGTGCTCCCGATAAGAAATGATCAGGGCGTAATCGTCCGCTGGTTCGGAACAAACACCGATGTCAGTGCCCAGCGGAAAGCAGAAGAAGCACTACGCGAGAGCGAGCGCTACTTCCGCGAGATGATGGATGCTCTACCCGCGGCGATATACACGACCGATGCCGGAGGACGGCTCACGCATTTCAACGCCGCTGCATTGCAGTTCTCTGGCCAGATTTTGCAGCTCGGAAGCGATGAGTGGTGCTTTGCCTGGAAATTGTTTCGAGCCGATGGATCCACACTAGATGTGAAGCAATCTCCGATGATGACTGCCCTTAGGGAGGGCCGTATTCCCGAGTCACGAGAGTTCATCGCCGAGCGCGCCGATGGCAAGCGGATCTGGTTCACGCCTTATTCCCGGTTGCTGCGCGACAGCAAGGGCCGAACCATCGGCGCTATCCACATGCTGCTGGACATCACAGAGCGCAAGGCGGCGGAACGTACCACCAGTTTGCTGGCCGCGATCGTCGGCTCGTCGGATGATGCCATTGTCAGCAAGAACCTCGATGGAATCATTACCAGCTGGAACAGAAGCGCCGAAAGGCTTTTTGGCTACAGCTCGCAAGAGGCCATCGGCCGCCACATAACCCTGATCATCCCACGCGATCGCTGGAAAGAAGAGGAGATGATCCTTACCAAGCTGAAGGCGGGTGAACCCATCGATCATTTCGAGACGGTTCGCCTGCGGAAGGATGGCACACCGGTCGAGTTGTCGCTCACTATCTCCCCTGTAAGGGATGCTTCGGGGCGGGTAATTGGGGCTTCCAAGGTCGCTCGGGACATAACCGAACGTAAGCGCGCGGACCGCGCCTTGCGCGAAAGCGAAGAACGTTTCAGGAAGTTATCCGAGACGCTTGAAACGGAAGTTCAGCTCCGGACAAGAGAACTGGAGGAGCGCACGGCCGACGTTCTGCGGCAATCTGAACAACTTCGCGAGCTCTCGCGCCACTTGCTGCAAGCTCAAGACGAGGAACGCAGACATATTGCCCGCGAGCTGCACGATAGTGCCGGCCAGACGCTGACAGTCTTAGGGATAAACCTGGCGCACCTGGCTGAAGAAGCAAAGCGCTCGATGCCGCAACTGGCGAAGAATGCAGAGGCCAGTGAGCAACTGGTCCAGCAGTTGCACCAGGAGATCCGAACCACTTCGTATCTATTGCACCCACCGCTGTTGGACGAAACTGGACTGAGTGCCGCTTTGAGCTGGTACGTTGAAGGACTGGAGAGCCGCAGCGGGTTGGCAATCGACTTATCCATTGCCGAGGACTTTCAACGATTGCCGCACGACCTCGAACTTGTGGTGTTTCGGTTTGTGCAGGAATGTCTAACGAACGTGCATCGTCATTCCGGCAGCAAGAACGCGTCCATCAGAGTTACTCGCGAAGCGGAAAGCGTGCGCATTGAAGTGCAGGATCAAGGAAAGGGGATACCTGGGGAACGTCTGGCGGAGATTCAGAACCGCGGATCCGGCGTGGGCATTCGCGGCATGCGCGAGCGCATCCAACATTTCCACGGCACCATGCAGATCCAGTCCGACAGTTCGGGCACGAAGGTATCCGCCGTGATTCCGGTTCGTTCGGAGGCACCACCTCGAGAAAGTTCTGGCGTTGAACGTTTACCTGCGGCAGTTTAGGACAAATTTGTGCGAATTCTCATTGCGGATGACAACGAACAGGTGCGGCACGGCATAGCTTGGCTGCTCTCATCGGAGAAAGAATGGCAAGTCTGCGGAGAAGCTTGCAGCATCTCCGAAACCTTGGACAAAACTGCGGAGCTCCGCCCTGATCTTGTGCTGCTGGATATCCGAATGCCGGATGGCAGCGGACTGGACACCGCGCGCCGTCTGCGCTTGATGATGCCTGAGCTCAAGATTGTGATCATGAGCCAGCACGACCCCAATCGGCTTGCGTCGCATGCAATTCACGCCGGCGCCGACGCCTGCGTCGACAAAGCTCGTATGGGCGCCGATCTGATACCAACCATCAGCGCTGTAATGAACTCCTACTCGCCGTCGGGGAAACTCACCAGTTAGCGCTTACATTTCGGCACTCACACGGGTTTCACCATTGCATGGTTTGCGTGCGCTTTCGCCCGCGCATTAGAATCGCTGTCTGATGAACAAGGTGGTCAGCAGTGCGGATGAAGCCGTGCGCGACATCGCGGATGGCGCCACTATCATGGTCGGCGGCTTCGGGCTGTGCGGCATTCCTGAGAATTTAATTCGCGCACTAGTCAAGAAAGGGGTTAAGAACCTCACTACGATCAGCAACAATGCTGGTGTCGACGGTTTCGGCATGGGCCTGCTGCTATCTGCCGGGCAGATTCGCAAACATATTGGAACTTACGTAGGCGAAAATAAGCTTCTGGAGCAGATGGTTTTGACCGGAAAAATTGAGCTCCAACTCGTCCCGCAAGGTACTTTTTCAGAGCGCATCCGCGCAGGAGGCGCCGGCATTCCCGCCTTCTTCACTCCCACCGGAGTCGGGACAATGGTTGCCGACGGCAAAGAGACGAGAGACTTCGATGGCCGCACGTATCTGATGGAGCGCGCATTGAAGGCCGACTTCGCGCTGGTCAAGGCCTGGAAGGGCGACAAGTGGGGTAATCTCGTGTACCGGAAAACCGCACGGAATTTCAATCCCATGATGGCCGCTGCGGCCAAGGTGACAATCGCCGAAGTTGAACATCTGGTCGAACCCGGCGAACTGGAACCGGACATGGTCCACACTCCCAGCGTTTTCGTTAAACGTATTTTCCAGGGCGAACTGTACGAGAAGAGGATTGAGAAGCGCACGGTAAGAAAGTCGTCAGGCGACAGTCGCCAGTCGTCAGAAAGAACAGTTTGAAGACAAGATTGATGATGCAGAGCTTCCGAGCACTGAGAACGGGCGACTGAGGACCTAAAACGTGTCAACCACGGCAAGAATTGGCAAAGACATCGAGAAGCGCGAACGAATCGTGAAGCGCATCGCGCGGGAATTGCGCGACGGCTTTTACGTCAACCTCGGTATTGGGATGCCCACGCTCGTTGCCAATCATGTCCCAGCAGGCATAGACGTCATCCTGCAAAGCGAAAATGGCATGTTGGGCATTGGACCATACCCCGTGGAGGGCCGCGAAGACGCCGACCTGATCAACGCCGGCAAGGAAACCGTGACCGAGCTTCCGGGTACAGCTTATTTTTCCAGCGCCGATTCCTTTGCCATGATCCGCGGCGGGCACATTGATCTCAGCGTTCTCGGCGCCATGGAAGTGGATGCGGAGGGTAATCTCGCCAACTGGATGATCCCCGGAAAGATGGTAAAAGGTATGGGCGGGGCCATGGACCTGGTTGCCGGCGCTCGCCGAGTAGTGGTGGCCATGGAACATACCACGCGTGAGAACCAGCCAAAAATACTGAAGAAGTGCACGCTCCCGCTGACCGGAGTCAAGGTGGTCGACACGATTGTTACTGAGATGGCCTACATCCGCATCTCGCCGAAAGGCCTAGTGCTCGAGGAGGTGGCGCCCGGGCTGACAGCCTCCGACGTGCAGCGCGTAACCGAGCCTCAGTTGATTATCAGTCCCAACCTGAAAAGCATGGATTGCTCGTAGGCCACCCTCATCGCCTGCTATCACTGAATGAACGTTCTCGAATTTACGCTCCTGGTCTGGATTGGCTCACTGATAGCCGGTCTGCTCGGGGCTCTCACGGGCTTGGGCGGTGGAGTTGTGCTGGTCCCACTGCTCACGATTTTCTTCAAAGTTGACATACGCTACGCCATCGGAGCGTCCCTGGTTTCGGTGATCGCGACCTCGTCGGGCGCGGCCGCGGCGTATGTCAAAGAAGGCTTCTCTAACATCCGCATCGGAATGTTTCTGGAAATCGCGACCACGTTAGGGGCGTTGCTGGGAGCGTTTCTGGCGGCTTTCTCATCTACCCGGGTGATTGCGATCGTCTTTGGCGTGGTCCTGATCTATTCGGCTTACCTGTCACGAAAGCCGCGATCCATAGCCGCGCGATCCATCCCCCCGGACCCGCTTGCCACGCGCCTGCGCATGAATGGCAGTTTCCCGGAGAACGGCGGCATGCGCAGCTACAACGTGCAGCGGGTGCCCACCGGCTTTGGTCTGATGTTCGGCGCGGGCGCACTGTCGGGTCTTTTGGGAATTGGATCGGGTGCGGTCAAGGTTCTGGCAATGGATCAGGCCATGCAGATTCCCTTCAAAGTCTCCACAACGACCAGCAACTTTATGATTGGGGTGACTGCGGCTGCTAGTGCGGGGGTCTATTTGAATCGGGGTTACATCGACCCAGGCCTTGCCATGCCCGTCATGCTGGGAGTGCTTACCGGGTCCTTGATTGGAACCCGCATTCTGGTCAAGGCGGACACAAAATGGCTACGCCTCGTTTTCAGCGTCGTGATCGTGTTATTGGGAATTGAAATGCTGTACAAAGGGCTCTCGGGAGGACTGTGATCCAGGCTTCTCCAAAATGGAGCGATCGAAAGATCGAGGAGATCATCGGTAATCTGCTACGCGTGGGCGTGTTGCTCTCCGCGATTGTGGTCTTCTGCGGCGCGATGATTTATCTCATCCGCCACGGTTTCGAGCGGGCGGACTACCACGTTTTTCGTGGGGAGCCTAGTGACTTGAAAAGCGTCCGTGCCATTGTTGCTAACGCGCTCACTTTGCACGGCCGTCCGGTCATCCAGCTCGGACTCTTGATGCTGATCGCGACCCCGGTTGCCCGGGTCGCATTCTCAATTTGGGGCTTTGCCGCAGAGCGCGATCGCATGTATGTGCTCTTCACGATCATCGTCCTGCTAGTGCTCCTCTACAGCCTTTTCGGTTCCGGATTAGCTTTTTGAGCCGGCTGAATTTGCCAATACGCGCCTTTGCTTAAGAAACAGCTTCAGGTTCTGCAGTAATTCCGGCGCGAACTCCCGCATCTCCGCATATTCTGTAAGGATCGCCTGGCGGAGGAGTCTCTTCCCTCGCGCTGTCGCCTGTAGCAGCGCGTGACGTTTGTCCCGCTTGTCCCTGTCTTTCCGCAGCAAACCTCGTTTGATCAGCCGATTGACCAGCTCTACCGCACTATGGTGATGCATGCCGAGTTCGGTGGCTACTCTGGAAATATTTGGCTTTCGCGCTTGCTGGTGAAACGGTTCTACCAGCATCAGGAACTCATATTGGAGAGGTTCGAGACCCTCGGCGCGAATCGTCTGTTCACGCCGACGGACAAAGCGAATGATCGAACACTGCACGTCCCTGACGGCGCGCACTTCGTGATTGTTTTTGTGCATCTTCCCTCGCCGCACATTGACTTCGGAAACCGAGATTTCTCCGCGCGAGAGTTGCTTTCCGCAGTGACTCCCCTCGGATGGACAGCTCATGAAATCTGTTGCGCGCGGGATTGACACGATTGTTCGGCTACAGGCGCAACAGTTGAGGATGGGCGTAGGCTAGGCGGGCGGCGGCCGGTTGTAACAGGGGCCGTTCGACTCAGGAGAATGAAACGCGGTCTCCTCTATCGATGCGGCGGGAGAAGTTGCCGGCGGCCAGAATATCTGAACAAGCTGTGTTAGACCGCACGGCTGAAATTGGCTTTGACAATGAAAGGATGGTCTTTTCGAATGAGAGGCTCGGCAATCGAGCACTGAATGCCAAAGTGAACCGTAGTCGTGAAACGATGGCGGATGAACACGAACTGCAAGTATCGCGAGGACAAGCAGGCAAACCGGGACGGCGTTGTAGCGGATCGTTTTAAACTGGCGCCCCCAGAGCAATGTCGACTAGCCCCTTTTGGTGTTGGCGCTTAGTGTAGCTCATCCTCGTGTCCCTGCGAGTTACGATTCCGGTCCGTGGCGCGGTTACTGTCGTTCACACTACCTACGTTCGGGTGAGCGGTAACCTCGTGAGACACAAGCTCACCTTTATTGGGAAAGCTCTTACCACATAACTGGCACGTGCTTGTTTCCGTCTTGCTGGTATACATTTGGTCTTCCCGTTGCGCCGTCCATCTCTCTCGCCCGCCCTGCCAATTAGGCCACAAGTCTTCTGGAGCTAAGCTTTTGCGTAATCTTTTTCAAGTCATTCACAAATCGAAGCATTTCCTGCTTCCGTGTCTCCGAATCGGGAGCCCGCAGGATCGAGGATGGATGCACAGTCGCCATAACGGTAGGCGCCAAGTTGGACGGGACAAACTCGCCTCGTTGCCGCATAACACTGAAGGTTTTCCCCAGCAGCGCCTGTGCCGCGCTCGCGCCTAAGCAGACCAGGACGTCGGGGCGGACCAGTGCGACCTCAGCCTCGAGCCAGGGGCGGCAGGCATTGATTTCCGATGCCCGGGGTTTCTTGTGGATACGCCGCTTGCCCCGGATGGCGCCCTCCCAACGAAAGTGCTTCACGACATTCGTAACGTATACGTCATGGCGATCGATGCCGGCTTCCTGCAATGCCTCATCCAACACACGCCCGGCGGGGCCCACAAAGGGTCTTCCCTCCAGATCCTCCCGATCCCCCGGTTGTTCTCCGACCAGTACGATTCGGGCGCTTACTTGTCCTTCCCCAAAAACGGTTTGCGTCGCTTTTTGCCACAGGTCACAGCCGCGACAGCCGGCTGCAATGGCGCGCAACTTGGGAAGAGTAGGATGCGCGGGGATCAGAGCCGAAACCGGCACATACTCTTTAGAATCCGGTTTTGGGTCCTGTGACTTCAACGCCCGGTTGAGATGGTCACGGTGCATGGCCGGTTGCTGCGGTTGCTGAGCGACGCAAAATACAGAAGAGACTGTATTTGGCTTTTAGCATGAATGCCTTACCTTCACAGCACCGCATCTAAATGGCATGCTGTCGCAATGCGCAAATCCGGCTTGCGGACATCCTCTGACCTCCCTCTCAGAAGGCCGGCTTTTTCAGTTCGAAATCGTCGCGATCTCAATCTCTGCTGTAGACGAAAACGACGAGAATTTCGACGAGACACCTAAGCGTGAGACGGCTCATTTCTGGCTGTGTTCAGGATGCGCAGCTACCATGACGCTCACCCTGGAGCCCCTCCATGGTCTGCAACTTGTTCCTTTGGAGAACCCAAACCCGCCTCTCAGCTCGGACACGCTGTCCAGCAGCAAACCTCTGCACGACTGTTAGTCCATTAAGACGTTACCGCTGTCGTTGCCCTTCCTGTGTTATTCGGAGGGAAGCGTTGACCCTATAATGACGCACACCAGTTCGGAACAGAGGAGAGGAACCAAGTAATGCCGCTGCCCAAGGCAAAGGTACCGGGAGTATGAGAACTCGTCAGTGGGTCACTGTCAGCGTTCTCAGTGTGGTGCTCCTTTTGGTTGTAGTTGCGCTTATTCTGACGGGCACTCCTCAGAAATCTGCCTCGAACTCGAACACTACAAGAGCTAACCAGGGGACGCTCGTGGACCAGCGCCCTCTTCAAACGGCTCGTTCCTTGGCAGGGTTGGCCACAACGCCCGAGGAACAAAGTCTCGCTCAGGAAACGCTACGGCTTGCCGATCACGAGGTGGACCTGGCCTTCGCTGACGCTCTTCGAGACGCGAAGGAACACCCGGTGCAGCTCTCAGCGGAAGCCCGTGAACTCTCCCGCCGGGTGGAAAAGAGCGAGGCGGCGGTGAAAGCCGATCAGGAGCGTGTCAATAATCTTGCGAAAGCTGCTACATCGGCTGAAGGGGATGCTAAGGACAAGCTCAAGTCGCAATTGGATATCGCAAATGCCCAGCTCACGATGGACCAGGACGAGGCTGATGACGCTAAGGAAGATTTAATCCGCGCTGGCGGGGATCCGGAAAGCAAAATCCAGCGCCTGCTCGACGAGCATGAGGCGGCTCAGCACGCCAGCGATGCTCACCCGCAGCCCTCGCCGGCTGCTCCTGATTCCCAATACGAGGCGAAAACCTTGGCTGCCCAGCTAAGAGCCTGGATGGCGCTCCGCGGTAAGCACGCAAGCCTTGGCGAAGCACGAAGCGATGCTCAAAAGCAAGCCGAGGACCTCACTGCCAAGCACCAGGCGCTAGAGCAACATGTCTCACTGGAGGATGCGGAAAGACAGTCGGCCAATGCGCAGGCCCGCAGCATCCTGAGCGAAAACCAGAAGGGTGCGCCGGCGGCGAATGCAGCCGCGACGCTCTCGTCCTTGCAACATTTCTCTGAAGATCAGAAAGCGATGTCGGATCTGGATAAGCGCGTCCAGGACGAGCAGGAGTTGGCGGAGGCTTATGGCAGCTGGCTAGCGATTGTCCAGTCTCACCAGAAAATCGTGCTGCATGGAGTAATTCAATCGACGCTGTGGATCGTCCTCATTTTGCTATTGCTATACCTTACGAGCCGAGCCATCGAAAGTTATTTTCACGAACTCACGCCTGAGAAGAAGCGCCTGCTGACGGTTCGCGTCGTGATTCGCTTCGCCATTCAAGCGCTCGGCGTTCTGTTGATCCTGTTTGTGATCTTCGGAGCGCCAAATCAGACTCCTACGATTTTGGGTCTGGCCGGCGCTGGACTTACCGTGGCACTTAAGGATTTCATCGTTGCCTTCTTTGGCTGGTTCGTGCTGATGGGACGGAACGGTATTCGCGTGGGAGACTGGGTTGAGATCAATGGAGTCGGTGGAGAAGTAATCGAGATCGGCCTGCTTCGCACCGTGCTGCTAGAAACTGGTAATTGGACTGACTCTGGTCACCCCACTGGGCGCAAGGTGGCGTTTGTAAACAGCTACGCTGTGGAAGGCCACTACTTCAACTTCTCAACCTCCGGGCAGTGGCTGTGGGACGAAATCCGGTTCGCTATTCCCTCTTCGCAAAACCCATATCCCACGATTCAAGCCATTCAGAAGCTGGTTTCGTCGGAAACCGAAGCCAATGGCCGGCTCGCCGAGGACGAATGGAAACGCGCTGCCGGAAAATACCAGATCAAGTCGTTCTCGGGGGCTCCGGCCATTGATGTTCGCCCTACAGGTAGCGGCGTTGAGGTCATTATCCGCTACATCACTCAAGCACATCAGCGTCACGAGCTACGCGCCAGGCTGCACCAGGCCATCGTGAATCTGCTCCATCAAAAGCACATGGATGCAGCGGCCCATACCGCGCCTTCATCAGTGTGATGAACTGCAGAGCAGACGCTTACCGCAAGCCGTAAACACTCAGCCGACCTAGCGCACCCACGTAGACTTTTCCATTCGCGACAGTAGGTACGCTGAATTTCACGGCCTTGCCCGGATTGTCACGATTGGGATTCTGGCTGCTGCTGTAAAGCTCCTGCGAGAGGTCGTCGGCTTTGTAAGCGTGCAGAATCGCCGGCCCATTATCGACGTAGGTATCGGCTTGAATGGCCCACACGATTCCATTTTGCGTTCCATTCGATGAAATCGAGGGTGTCGGCCCCGGGAATTTGAACGATGTTGTCGTCCGGGAAAATGGTGATTCTTCAAAACGCCCGCGCTCCAGATCAAAGCGGAACGCCTTGACTGTGTCGTAAGCGCCAGCCAGATACAGCGTATTGTTCCACCACGCTGCTGTTCCCCAGACACCGCCGGTGGCGGCGCGCAATTCCTGGACGATTTGGCTGTTGTCGTTGCGGCTGTAACGCCCCATACGCACGCTGTTGGTCAGGTAAATGGTGCCGGATTTTGTCGGCTCGACTACAAAATCGGGATGCTGCCGGCCGTCCATGGGCGAAAACAGTACCACTCCGCCTGATCCCGGCTCGATGTCACCGACGTTTAAGCTGGCTTCATCAAAGGGGGTGAAATGATCGAGGACGCGCAATCCACGATTGCGCCAACCCAGGCGGATGATGCTGTCGCCGAAATTGCGTCCGCCGGTAGCGCCATCAAAATCGCCATTGCCGGTGGCAAAAAAGATGTCCTCCCCGTTCCCCGCTGGCGCTGCACCCGATTGCCATATACCGCCGCCTTGCTTGTCGGGCGTGCTGTTCCAGGCTGCGACCTGATGAAGAGTTTGCGCGTCATAGGCAATAATCCACCCGTGAAACGGCCAGCCATCGCAGTGAGCGGCCCAGGCGATGTAGATAATGCCATTCTGCAGGAGCAATCCGGCGCGCTGGTTTTCTCGCAAAGGATCAAATCTCACCAACCCATTGGAGCCACCCGCGCCCTTGCCGCGCACGCTCGCCTGAATCTCAACCGGTCCGCCCAGTTCTTCACCACCGGTCGCCAGGTCAAGAGCGTGCAATCGTTGGACAAAGCGGCCATTCTCTTTAGTCTTGGAGACGACGTATAGCGTGCTGGAATCCGAGTCGATGACCGGTGTCCCAGTTATGCCAATTTCCGGGATGATGTCGCCGCAGGCTACGTCGTCGCTCGAAACCGGCGTTATCCCCAGCGCTGGATCGACGAAGCTCGCCTTCCAGAGCGGCTTCGCACTTTGTCCCGCATTACTGTCGGCATCGAACGCGTAAACCGTGTCGTGCTGGGTAGCGACAAAAACAACGTTGCGAATGCCTTTGCCTGGAATGTAAAGACCCGACACATACAAGGGCTGCGTGTATATGCTGCCGTCCACGGGTTGGCTGAAGATCTTTCCAAACCGGCGGGGGTTTACATTGCGGTGAGTCAAAACCGTTTCGGCGGTGTTTGCACCTTGCCGCGATATGCCATTGTGGTAAGTGGTGACACTGACCTTGGGCAAATCGCTGCCCGGCGCCGGCGTCAGCGCAATCATGGCAAAGGCAAAAACGATAGCTAAGACCAGTTCCCGGTGACGCCAGCCTGTCTTGGGCATACCAAGTATCTGATGCAGTCTACACGAATCGTGCTTCCCCCAAAGTAGCTGCAGGCAAAGGCAGAGGAGACCTTATTCCGCTCCGCTGGCGGAATCAGGGCGTGTGGGCCGGCCTGCCAATGTCCTTTGCAGGTAGAGCCTGGTGGCCGATGGAAGAGCCGAATGCTGAAGAATTTCTCGCAGCATGGGAACCGGCAGGGTGCGGGCGTACTCCAGAGCTGAGGCCAACGGGGTCTTGTCATTTCTGAGGAGGGCGATTCGGATTTCGCGCCGGGCAGACCATTTCGGGTGGCGGCAGACGGACTCGACAAGCTGCTGAGTCGAGTCCCGACGCACAACCGCCGCGACCACGAGATTTTCCGTAAGGCGTGGATTTTCAAGAGCCGCCCGCATGACCCGTTGGTCGGGGTCAAGCAACAGACGGCCCGCAACGCGGCCGGAGGCCCGCCGTGCCAAGGACATCTTCTCTCCCGATGAAATCGTCTCCAGACGATTCACCAGTAGTTCTTCAGCGCTGCGCTTGATATCAGCGGGCGTTGCGGGCGTGAGCGCCACGTTCATCAGATCAAAGGTGTACAGAAGCCGTAATAGGGGGAGCGAAATATGCCTAGGGGCTCTGGGGTGTGCAGCAATCGCGATGCGTACCTTGCGCCGTTTCATTACGGAGCTATTCGCCGCGAGATTTTCGAACTCTTCAGCCTTCACATCGGCATGCTTGAGGAGCGCCAGGGCTAGATCTTCATTGAGATCGCCAACGGGCCGGGCTTCTCCACGAGGAGCAATCTGCGGATCGACGCCTCCTTCCGCTCCTAGTGAGGCGTCTAAAGAAGGAATCGGAGAAGCTGAGGGTTTCTGGAATTCCATGACTCTATTCCGGTGCGCACGTAACTCAGTACCGGGCGGCGCCTTTGCGTGCCAATTCCAAAGCACCCTTTACGGGCTCAATGATGCCGCCCCCAATGGCAGCATTGGGATACTCGGACCTCACACTATTGTAAAAAACGTTTCGCACCAGGGAGGAGCTGCGAAACACACCTCCGGACATGCCCACTGGGATGGTGGGCTCGTCCTCTAAAACACGTGTTATGACGATTTTCGCCAGGGCAGCGAGCTCCGTGCCCGCCTGGGTCAGCACGGTGCGAGCTACGGGATCTCCAGCGTCAGCTGCGGCAAGCACGTGAGGAAACAGGCTGGAGAAGTCTGCCGGAGGCGAGGCATTTGCGGCGCGGACCAGGTCATCCAGCGAATTCAGATGCCAGGCCCGCAGGATGCTCAAAGCCAAACCGGTGGGCGCTGCCTCGTCCAGGTCCTCGGCACGCATGACAGCGGATATGGCGGCGCGTCCAATCCAGTGCCCTGAGCCCTCGTCCGAAATCTCGTAGCCCCAGCCGCCGGCCCGGGCTGTTTCTCCGCGCGAATTCCTTCCGTAAGCGATCGATCCCGTACCCGCAATCACGATGGCTCCGGGCCTGTCGCCAAACGCGGCCTGCATGGCAATTACCATGTCACCGACAATTTCGAGTTCTCCGGAGTAAATTTCCGCCACGATGTCGCGGATCACGGCGCTAGTCACCGGCCGTGCGGCACCAGCCATTCCGATGCAGATGCGCGAAACATCCGCCAGCCGAATGCGGGCCGCAACGCAGGCCGCCTGCATCGCTTCCTGCAACTCTATGCGTGCAGCACCCTCGCCGCATCGCGTCACATTGCTCCCGCCAGATGTTGCCGTGGCCAGCGTCGACGTGTCATCGCCGACAGCACAGGTTGTCTTGCTGCCTCCGGCATCGACCCCAAGGAAGATCGCCACAGCCTACTTCTACCATACCCACCTTTGTGACGAAGATAACCAGCTTCAAAATCGGCGGAAGGAGTTTGTGAAGCAGGTTCCGGGCCTAAATCCTTCACGCGGCATCCTGCGCCACGATTACCCTACAGAGAAGCGAATCGCTGCTAAGAAGAAATGGGATTGAACAAGCTCGACCTGTTCATCATCGCGCTGTATTTGGCGGGAATCACGTTGTTCGGATTGCATTTCCGCAAGCGTCGCAATTCGCTGCGCGACTATTTTCTCGCGGATCGAAATATTCCGTGGTGGGCGCTCGCGCTTTCGATCGTGGCCGCCGAGACCAGCACCCTCACAATCATCAGTATCCCCGGATTGGCTTACGACACGAATCTCACGTTCCTGCAGGTCGTGATCGGGTACTTAATTGGACGCGTGATCATCAGTTTTCTTCTGCTGCCACATTACTTCCGTGGCGACCTCTATACCGCATATCAGCTGATCGACCGCCGCTTTGGCAGCAATTTGCGTTCGGTCACCGCAGGACTGTTTCTTTTTACCCGTGCGGCGGCTGAAGGGGTACGCGTTTATGCAGTCTCGATTGTCGTGGCCATCGCTCTGGGCACTGGCGAGGTTGCTTCCATCGCCATCATCACTGTGTTGACCCTGATCTACACCTTTGAAGGGGGGCTGACAGCCGTCATTTGGACCGATGTGGTCCAGACCGCAATTTACATTGGTGGAACCCTGGTTGGAGTTTTTACTATCCTGCATCTGGTCCCCGGAGGCTGGACCGCGGTCCACGAGGCGGCAAGCGCCACGGCGAAGTTCCGCATCTTCGATTTCAGACCCAACTTTTTCGTCCCCTACACTTTTTGGGCTGGCGTTATCGGCGGCACGTTGTTCACAACCGCGAGTCATGGAACCGACCAACTCATCGTGCAACGCCTGCTCGCGGCGAGAACTCAGAAGCAGTCGGCACTTGCCCTGATCTCGAGTGGGGTAGCGGTGCTTTTCCAGTTTGCCCTTTTCCTCGTTGTGGGCGTAATGCTCTACGCTTTTTATCGAGTACCCTCTCAAGCATTCGGAAAAGCGGATTTCATCTTCCCTACTTTTGTCGTTCAGAAGATGCCACACGGAATTTCTGGACTTCTGATTGCGGCGATTCTTGCGGCTGCCATGTCGAACCTGAGTGCCGCACTCAATTCGTTATCCTCAAGCTCGATTGTCGATTTCTACCTGCGCCTTAGGCCGCAGGCGGATGAACGGAAACGGGTCCGGCTGTCGCGGATGGCAACTGTCGTTTGGGCCATCGTGCTGTTTGTGCTCGCAGTTCTATCGCTGCATAAGGTCTCGCGGGTCGTCGAAGTTGGACTCTCAATCGTTTCCGTCGCTTACGGCGCTTTGCTGGGCGTATTCCTGCTTGGAGTGCTCACCCGCCGGGCCAACCAGAACGGGACCATCGCGGGAATGATCTGCGGCTTCGGCGCGGAACTGTATATCTGGCTCGGAACTCGCATTCCGTGGACCTGGTATGTGGCCATTGGCGGCAGCATAACGTTTGCGGTTGGATATTTCGCGAGTCTGCTGTTCGAGACGCCCAAGCAGGCCACAATCGCCCGTGAATAGCCGGTCCGTTGCAATAAGGAGTTCTCCCTGAGGAGAATGCCTTCGCGTATACTCACCTGCCAAATGCCTGCCCAAGCTGAGCCTGGACCTTCAACCCGACCGGAACTGGTGCGCGACCTGGGCGTAAGCCATGCCGTGTCCGTCGTGGTTGGAACCATCATTGGCAGCGGAATTTTTCTTGTTCCCGCGGAAATGATGCAGGCCGTCGGATCAGCCAAGCTGGTCTATCTCGCCTGGTTGGTGGGAGGTGTACTTTCGTTTTTTGGCGCCATGACGTACGCAGAACTCGGCGCGATGAAGCCGCAGGCGGGCGGCGAGTACGTCTACGTTCGCGATGGCTATGGACCTCTCGCCGGATTCCTGTACGCATGGACTACGTTTCTGATCTCAAAGCCCGCCTCCATCGCGACGATCACCACCGGTTTCGTGCGAATCCTGGGCGAATTCCCCGGTCTTAGTCTGGTTGACCGCGCTCTTATCGACGTGCCGATCAGAGTCACCTACGGCCAATTGGTCGCAATCGGAGCGGTGATCTTTATTTCTTTTCTTAACTATATCGGCATTAAGAAGGCCGGCAACTTTCAGCTAGTGTTCACAATCATGAAGGTGGGCATCATTCTTGCCATAGTGCTGGTGGGCTTCAGCGCGTCTGCGGGGACTTGGCACAATTTTGCTGCAGGGTTTTCAGGAGCTCAGGGCGGGGTCGCGGGTTTCATGGCAGCTCTGGTCGCGGCGCTTTGGGCTTACGATGGCTGGAACGATTTGAACATGGTAGCGGGCGAGATTCGCCGTCCGGAACGCAGCATCCCCATTGCCCTGGTGTCCGGCGTAGCCATCGTGGGGGGACTTTACATTCTGGTAAATGCGGCGGTGCAATATGTTCTTCCGGCAGCGGCGATCGCCGCCTCGCCACGCCCGGCCTCGGATGCCACCGCCCTGGTGCTCGGGGGCGCCGGCGCCGCCATCGTGTCGGCAGGAATGGCATTATCCATGCTCGTGACGCTCAACGGCACGACCATGAGCGGAGGGCGCATACCTTTCGCGGTTGCGCGCGACGGGCATTTCTTCGCTGCGCTGGCAAGAGTACACCCACGATTCCACACTCCATCGGCTTCCATTGTTGCGCAGGCTGTGCTGGCCACGCTGCTCCTTCTGCTTGGCGGAAGCTTCCGCCAATTGTTTTCGCTGGCCATCTTCGCGGAATGGTTGTTCTACATGATCGCCAGCAGCACGGTATTCGTGTTTCGCTCGCGCATGCCTCGCGCTGATCGGCCCTACCAGGTTTGGGGTTATCCGCTCGTACCAGCCCTGTTTGTCGCCGCCTCCGCTGTGCTTCTGTACTACACCTTTACCGATAACCTGAGGAACTCCGCCGTTGGTACCTTGGTAATCCTAGCTGGAATACCGGTTTTCTACCTGTTTTCCCGGCGCCGGCTGGCGAGTCAGCGGTGAAAGCGCGGGTATGAGCTGCAGAGTTCGAAGATTGCCACCCAAGTTGGTGAGCAGTCCCGATTTGAGCCACATTCCCACTGCGGTTCAGCCGTAATTACCTTGGTACATGAGCAGCAGGCACGTTTACCCTATGTACCTTCTCGCCTAAGTTAAAGGTTCCAACCTCCATGCTGCCCCAAGCCGGATGGTTGCGTGGGTGTAATGACGATGGAGATCCCTGCCGATACGCTGAGTTTGGGCATATTACCCGAGCACAGAACCAACTGGCGCTCTGTTGTGAGCGGATATGGCAGTGTGACCGCGCTGATTCTGCTGCTTATTAATTTCAGTTTGCTCATGCCGCAAAAGATCGAGTTGATGCGGTTTCACACGAGCAGTTGGCTGGCGGTTGACTTGGTGCCCGCCAAACCGGAACTCCCGCACAAACAGGTTCCACACAAACTTCTGCCCTCGGCGCCAATCGTCGCAAATGCAAAGCTCATGGTTCCACCCGATATACGCAGTCATCATTCGGCTCAAGAAGTTGTGGCACCGAAAATAGATGTCTTTTCCGCCGCAGCTGCCCCTGTAATAAAACCGGGCGGCGCGCGCCCTGATCTGATTGTCCACACCGGTGAGTTTGGCAGTTCTGCAACTCCGACGTTGAATGCGCCCGTTCAAAAAGTTCAAACTGGCGGCTTTGGTGATCCCAATGGAATTCATGGCGAAGGCAAGAACAATGCCCGCCTTGAAATGGCAGGTGTTGGGTCTTTCGATCTGCCGCCTGGTCCAGGGAAGGGCAACGGCGCCGGGGGCGCGAACGGAACTTCGGGCACCATCGCCAGCGCCGGATTCGGCAGCGGTATTGCCTCTCCAGGAAGAGGAGATGGTCGTAGCCTCGGCCGGGGTGCAGTGCAAACTGCGGGCTTCGCAAATCAAGCCGAAGCGCCAGTCGCTCCCAAGCAACACCTCGCCGGTTCCGGTCCGAATACTTCAGCAGTGGAAATTACTTATAAGCCGAATCCCGTTTACACCCAAGAGGCTCGCCAGCTGAAACTGGAAGGTGAAGTTCTGCTGGAAGTCACGTTCGGCGCCAACGGGCAGTTGCATGTGAATCGAGTTGTCCGCGGACTCGGCCATGGGCTCGACGAGGCAGCTATGGCTGCCGCCGCCAAAATGCGGTTCAAGCCGGCTATGAATCAAGGAGAACCGGTGGATTCGACGGCAATCGTGCACGTCGTTTTCCAGCTAGCGTACTAAGCATGAAAGAGGAATAACGATGCGTATCTGCAAATGGATGATGACCGTCGTGCTGCCGTTGGCCCTGGGCGCATTCGCCCAACAAGCCGCGCCTGTGAGCTCCTCCGCTGCAGGCCCGCAACTCGCGCCGCAAGCCGCTGCCCCGGCTTCCACCACATCGTCTGGAGGCGATACCACCGCATCTTCCGCACCGAAGGCCGAAGCGCGACTGACCACCGAGGATCAGGTCATTGACCGCATCATTGCGCGCGAACACGGGCTCATGGAGATGCTCAAGAGTCGCACTCCTGTCGTCGAAACCTATCTGCAGAACCTGCAGTGGGACGCGCAACTTGGTCCCGTGCCCAAGGATGACCGGTACTTTCTGGGTCGTATGGATCTGAGCGACTCCATCGATCGCAAGACTTTTCTCAGTGACGAAAATCTCGAAAAGCACCTGCTGGGCGGCTTTACCAAATTCTTCAAAGTCCAGTACCAGCCCCTTGGCTTTTCCTGGATGATTTTTGCCGACCGCAATGACTTCGATCGCAAGCACTACGAATTTCATTATGTCCGGCGCGAATTTCTGGGCGACGTGCGTACGCTGATCTTCGACGTGACTCCGAAGAAAGGTTCCGGCAACGGCCGCTTTGTGGGCCGCATTTGGGTGGAGGATCGCGACTTTAACATTGTTCGTCTCAACGGTACCTATGCGCCTCGGCCGCGCAATGCCTACTTCTTCCACATGGACAGCTGGCGTCTGAACCTGATTCCGGGATATTGGGTACCTGCGTACATATACAGCGAAGAAGGAGATTTCAGCTTTGGCGCCAAGAACAAGATTGCGTTCAAGGCGCAAACTCGCATCTGGGGATATGACCTCAAGAAGGAGAAGAAAGAAGACGAGTTAACTCAGGTGCTGGTGGATTCCGTGAAAGATGAAAGTTCAGCGGCACAGGATTCGACTCCCGTCGAAAGCGCGCGCGCCTTTGAGCAGGAAGCGGAGGATAACGTGGTCGACCGCCTGGAGAGCGCCGGACTGTTGGCGCCAACCGGCGATCTCGACAAAGTCCTGCAAACGGTCGTCAACAATCTTCTGATCACCAACAACATCGATTTGCCGCGCCCGGTGCGTACGCGAGTTATGCTGACTACTCCTCTGGAGACATTCAGCGTCGGCAATACCATCATTATCAGCCGCGGCCTGGTCGACGTGCTTCCGGATGAGTCATCGCTCGCAGCTGTCCTGGCCCACGAACTTGGTCATATCGTGCTGGGACAGAATCTGGGCAGCAAATACGCCTTCAATGACCGCATGCTGTTCTCCGACGAATCGACATACAACAATCTCGGATTCCGCCACAGCCCCGAAGAAGAAGCCTCAGCCGACAAGAAAGCCGAACACTTGCTGAAGAATTCGCCCTACAGCCAGAAGTTGGACAGCGCCGGCCTGTTCCTCCGTGCACTGGCTTATCGAGCGCCGGAGTTAACCGGCCTCCTCACTCCTCACTTGGGCAATGGGTTTACGGAAAATGGGGCGGTGATCCGTTTGACCGATTTGATGAACGCGGCGCCAAAACTGCAAATGGAGCGGCTGGACCAGATTGCCGCGCTGCCACTAGGCGGACGCGTGAAGCTGAATCCCTGGGATGATCGTGTCGAGCTGGTCAAGAGCCAGCCGGTCGCGCTCTTATCTCCCCGGGAGAAAATGCCGTTCGAGGTCACGCCATTTCTGCCGCATTTGTCACGCCTGGCCGCACCCGGCAGCGAGGCTACAACTACGGCAAACAATACAACGAAATAGAGCTGCCGCGCGGTCGCAGAGCGCCATATGGGGGATGACTCCGGATCAGGCGCTATGGCCGGCGCTTCCGAAAATCCTAGGCCGCTTGCGGGAATGCCTGCAACGCTTCCTGGCGGGAATTGAATCCGCGCCGGACCACACGCGCGCCGCGATCGGTGATGCTGATAATGATGAATTCCTCGTCGAGTTCGAGGATGTAGAACTCTTCCTTCATGTTCATCTCCAGATGAATTAACCCCGGATAGATGGCAAATGCCGGTCGCCAGTTGCAATGGCTCGGCTGAGTCAAGCGATGCATCCTCAGCTGAGTGTTCGCCTACTGCACTCTTAGCGTGACACCCACCTGGTGGCTTATGCTGCCGCTGGCCGCCGTTACAACCAGATTGTAGGTCCCCGGCGGGGTTCCAGCGTCATGCTGAACAGCAGGAGTGGCGCTACTGCCGCCGCCTCCACATCCAACCGCTAATAGGGCGAGCGCCAGCGGCATCAGGGAAAGCCACTTGCTCCTACGGCGCCGGTTTCCAGGTGCGCCCACGATAAATATGCCAGCAACGGCCAGCCCGGCATTGCTGAACCACCACTGCGGCCCGAGCGGGCTCGGCGTTGTCCCGCGTGGCAGTGCAGCGAACCTCGCGGCCGTGGTGCTCACCGTGAGAACCGTCTGGCCCGAGTTCTTGACCGATGTCGGATTGAAGGTGCACGTGCTTTCCGCCGGAAGTCCTGAGCAAGTGAA
Organism: Terriglobales bacterium; assembly: GCA_035691825.1. Classification (GTDB taxonomy): domain Bacteria; phylum Acidobacteriota; class Terriglobia; order Terriglobales; family Acidobacteriaceae; genus Gp1-AA122. The sequence goes on from DASSIO010000303.1 coordinate 63,713, forward strand.
GCTCACCGTGCCAGTGAAGCCGTCGAGGGCAGCGATGGCAATCGAAAGACTTCCACTGAGACCGGGGCTGGGGATGGTCATCGCGCACGGCGCACCGCCACCGGGACAACCCGCTCCGCTCACACCAAAACTGAAGTCCGGTTGCAGATTGAAGGCAAGCTGCGCCGTTGAGGCAGTGTAGTTGGAGTCGCCACTGTAGGCCACGATGAGCGTGTGCTGACCATTCGCGAGATTGGAGTCCAGAAGGCTGGCAGTCGCCGAGGCGCCTTTGGTCACGGTGGCGGTGGTGGAGTTGATCAGCGCCGACACGCCGGTGACCGGCGCTGTGCCAACCTGAGTGCCATCCACAGTAAAGGTGACTATGCCGCTAGGCGGGTTTCCGCCACTGAGGAAGTTAGGAGTAGTGATTGCTGCGTTGAGGGTTGCTCCCGTGGTGGCGCCAGCAAAAGATGGTCCGGTCGCGGTGCCGTCAGGAGTGATGGAGAAGGTGCGAGTGGAACTGGTGCTCGGCTGGAAGCTCGGATCGCCTCCATATTGCGCAGCCAGGGAATGGGAGCCGGATGCGAAGGTGAACACGGCGTTCGTCGCCTGAGCCTGCCTGTTCAGTTGCGCAGAGGTGAACAAAGGGACAGTCCCTGAGTCCTGAAAGTTTACCGTGCCGGTTGGCACGCCAATCCCTGATGTCCCAGTGATGGTTGCAGTCAACAACGCAAGACTTCCGTAAGGGCCGCCTCCAAACGGCACCAGATTGCCAAGGGAATCATGCGTGAAGATTGCAAAACTCGTTGAACTGACTTCTGGATTAACCGTAACCGCGACCGGTGCTGAATCGCTCGGAGCGGAATTGCTGTCGCCCGCGTAATGCGCGTGAACATTGTAAGTATTCGCTCCTGAAAACCCATCGCTACCACCGGGAAGAAATACCTGCGATGCGGTTACGCCGGCGGAGGTCGAACTTAATGGACTAAGCGTGCAACTATGGAAGCCGGAGCAAATATTCACAGTGCGAGTGCCGTTGACGTTGTCGGAGAGATCCGTGAGCAGTGACACGTCTCCAGTCGGAACGCTGCTGCCGTTCACGGTCACGTTGGCGGATACGGCCTGTCCGTGAGTGATGACGGTCGGAGACGGACTTATCACCAAGGTGGTGGTTGTCGCATTGAAGTGAGCCGCCGCCCAGGCGTTAACGAGATTGCTCACGTTAACCGACCCCAATCCCGTCGCCAAGTCATACCCCTTTGTGCTTTGAAACTTGGCGCCGGGCGTCCCGAAGTTCAACTCACCGGGCACTGCATTGTTCCCCACGGTTACATCATGGAAGATGCAATTTGCGCTGGGTAGCGTCGTTGTACTTGAAGCATTGCACGTTGCTGGATTGCTGGCCGCTAGCCTATAAAGCACGTAATCAGCTTGACCCTGTCGTCCAGCGGTGAATGGGTTGGATCCCATTTTCTGATCCACTAGCGCCATAATTCCAGCAAACGAAGGCGCCGAGGCAGAGGTGCCGCTGATTAGAAATAAAGTGATGAAGCCCTTTGTGTCGGGCACACAAGACCCTTCCAAGCAAAGGATGTAGCCGTCATGCCCGGCAGCGGTCAGCGAGACGTCGGGTATATCTCTGACTCCGTCATTCGGTACACCCGGAACGCCAGCTTGCCACGACGGCTTAGTGTTGATCAGATTAAAACTGCTGGGGCCGCCGCCGGTGGCAAAAATATTTGCATTCTTGCCACACTGCGCAGCAGTGCAACTCTCGTTCCAGACGTCCTCCGGAATATAGGAAAGCGCAGATCCATTTGCCTGGTTGTTGGTCGAACTCCAATACTTACTGTTCTGGCCATTCTCGTTAAACATCGTGCCGCCGACCGCCACGGTAAATGGAGTTGAGGCAAGTGCGTTGATGGAAGGCGAGGGGAAGGTCGCTACCCTTTCCGAATTCGCATCATCGCAGCCTTGGGCTCCGCTATCGCCTGTCGACACCATGTAGGTGATGCCTTGGGCGGCCGCCTGTTCCGCCAAAGCGGAAATCGAGGAAAACTCCGCCTGTGAGAAGGCCGCTTCGCATAAGCCAAAGCTCTCAGTCATCACATCGCCGAGATTGTTGTCGATAATGTAGGCTTCTGATAGATCCACACCATCCGTCGTGTTAGTGGAAGCCGACACGACAAAGTTAACGAGGGCCCCGGTTGCCACTGCTCCTGCCCAAGTAACATCCAAAGTTGCTTCAGCTTCCTCGCCGTCCCCAAGGTCTCCTGGATCAGGTCCGTTCAGGGTTACCGTGAAGGAACCACCGCCAAAAAAAAGCCGAAACGCCTGAACATCGCTGCCGCCGTTGAACAGATTGCTTCGTCCGACGACCGCTATCGTAGTGTTTGAACCGTTGATTCCCGAGCTATACGCAGGATTTATGTTGTAAATCGTCGCGTAGTCCGCGGGTGATAATGCGTGCACTCCGTTTGTGAAAGTCGTTAGCGGCTCGCCCTTTACGTACTTTGCCGGAATCTGCTGATCAGAGATCCTGCTCATCGGCTTTTTCAAAAAATTGTGCAGCGTGTGCACGCCCGCCACCACCGGTGTCAACGCCGCCGGAATCTGCGGATCGCTGGCGTTGGCCCAGTGTTCTTTCCCTTTCACTGCGTATTTGTGAATCGACGTGGCGAATGCTTCCTGCACTTGCGCGGCAGTCCCGGAAAACTCGATGAAGTTTCGTCCGTGTGCGACTTTTGCAACCTGAAATCCGTGCGACTGCAACCAGTTCGTGACTACCTGGATGTCCTGATCGGCGGGGCCAAATCTTTTTCCAAACTCATCCGGCGTGAGCCATTTGTGGTAATTGGGCGAAGACTTGTCTTGTTGCTCATCGAGCAACTGTCGCAATGCGGCTTCCTGCTCGGGGCTGCGTTTCAGAACCAGCAGCATACGCTGCATTGGCAGGTCGGCAGGCGCTGAGCCCAAATCGAACTGGGGCCTAGCCAGCGGATGTGTATTTCCCTTGAGCACCGTCCGTTGGCTCTCGTCAACGGGTTGCAGGATTCTCGGTTGCGGTAGCGGAATTGAAATCTCAGGTTGGTTCTGCGGGAAAGCGAGAGTTGTCAGACCGACAAAAGCGGCGACTACGAGGAGTCGGGTCATAGGTCTCCTGGCGGGAAGGGGGCGTAACCTTACCGACTGAAGCAGAGTTGCTGAATTTTAGCAGCGGTAAGGGTTTCAGGGTAGTAGGAACTTGGTTTGTTACAGTTTCGGAACAATCGCGGACTCTCCCATCATGCGACTTCGTCCCCATCCAGCAGCTCTCATGTAAGTACCTATCGGACAACCACTTACAGCCATTCATTCTGAACAACATTGGCCTGCCGTAAGGCATCTGAGGATAGTCGTTTCAGCACTGCTTCCTTGTATGTGAGGACGAATGATGAAGCCGGTCCCCTGCTATCGCGTCAAGATTGTTCTCCAGCTTGGAGCCATGCTGCCCCTGATCGCACTTCTGAGTGGCTGCGTCGGGTTGGTATCCGCCAAGAACTCCGCGCCGCCGACGGTCTCGATTACGGCCTCTCCCGCGGTTGTCCATCCTGGTGCCGCCACTACGTTGACGATTACCGCTACTAATGCGATTCAGATCCTGGTCTCGGACAACGTGGACAGCAACACGTTTGCCGTACCACCCGCTGGGGGAAAACAGAGTGCCAGCCCGAGCAAGACCACGACCTATACCGCAACCGCCACAGGAAATAACCAGACTGTCACCGCCAGCGTGACGGTCACTGTCAATCCTGGCGTCGTGAACCACGTGCTCTTCATGATGCAGGAGAACCGCACGTTTGACTCTTACTTCGGTATGCTCAATCCTTATCGGAAGGCGAATGGATTCGACAAGGGTGATGACGGTAAGGAATATGACGTCGACGGCATCGACGATAAGCTGACGAAATTCAGCAACCCTACGGACCCGCCGAACTCTACATCGATTGGCCTCTTCAAGCTCACCAGCACTTGCATTGATGATGACTCTTCGGCCTGGCTGCAAAGCTACGGCGACGTGAACCGGTTCGACTTCCTTGTAGATCGCCCGATCTTGATGGACGGCTTTGTCCACACCGCCGAGGGGTTCGCGAAATTCTGCAATGCGAACCCGCAATCCTGTCCCCAGAAAGGTTTCAGCGATACGCAAGGCAAACGCGCCATGGGTTTTTATGATCAGGGCTTTCTGAATTACTACTACTTCATGGCCTCGCAGTTTGCTGTGTCGGATCGGTGGTTCTCACCGGTTGCCAGCGAAAGTGTTCCCAATCGAATTGCCACCCTGACGGGAGGAACTACACAAGGCCTGGTACATGATCCCGGCAGCGAAGATCATTTGAATCAACAGCTGAACATCCCCACGATCTTTCAGGAGTTGGACAGCGCCAATGTTTCCTGGAAGATTTATTACTCAGCAACCCAGGATCAGTGTCTGGTTACCGCCACCAACTGCCCGGCTCCGGGCAATCCGAATCCGCTGAACAGATTCCCGGCCACCACGTTCAGCATCTTCAGCTACTCGGATAAGTACTTATTCACAAAAGACGCTTTGCACCCGACTTGCGTAGCACCAACTCAGAGTTCCGGCGCAGCCGTCGGAGATCCCCGCGACTCGTTCTGTATCGACACGACGCATATTGCTCCCTTGACGCAGCTCATTGCCGACATCAAGAACGGTACGCTCCCCAGCTTCTCATATATCGAGCCCGGCTACAGCAACGATGATGAACATCCAGGATCCGGTCAATCGATTCTCAAAGGCCAGCTCTCGACCGCGACCATTTTGAATGCGCTCATGCAAAGCCCTTCATGGCAGGACTCGGTGTTCTTTTTCAGCTACGACGAAGGCGGGGGTCCCTTCGATCATGTACCGCCGGTTCCAGGCCATAGCAATGACAACACCGATGCCAGCCTCGGCGTATCAACGGACATTTCGACAATCGCCGTTAATCCGGACGGGTTTAACCCGTGCGTGCCGCCGGGTGGCATTCCGACTGTCCACTGCGATCTGAATCCCGGCTCAACCCTGACTGGGACGACCCCGGATCCCGGCGTTAACCCCGGAGACGCTCCCGCTCAGCAAGGCTTCGCCGCGCAACTCGGCTTCCGCTTGCCGAATTTCGTCGTCTCGCCTTTTGCACGGCGTCATTTCGTTTCCCACACGCCCATGGATCACACCGCGGTCATCAAGTACGTTGAGAACCGCTTTATTGGACCGGGAGCGCATTTGACGAATCGTGATGCGGTCGAGCCGGATCTCTCGGAGTTCCTCGATACGACTAACGTTCCGTGGGCGACGCCGCCAACTCCGCCGGCGGCTACAGCGGTGCCGGCCAACGGAATTGATCCCAACTGTCACCCCACCAACTTGGGCCCCTAACGGCAGCAACGCCCATGTCTGTTTGTGGATCAGGATTGCGCAAACGGATCCAATTACATCGTGATGTGATATAAAACCGGTCTTCCCTTCGTTGTCATGATCCTCGTCTGGCCGGAGGTTGCAAACAGGATTCCCAATGTTGTGGCTCAAACGCCGAAAACTCGAGCACCTGTTTGAGCAGTTGAAGAAAATCGCGGCTAATGACCGCGAGTACCACGCGAGAACCGATCTTTCCGAACAGGATCACCACGACTACATCATTCGCCAGTCCCGGCGACACGATATTCTGCAGCGCATTGCACAAATCAACGAAAAACAGCAGCGCAAGAAAGGACAATTCTCGTTTTGACCTTATTGTGTGATGGGACTCGAAGTTGCTTCTAGTACAAGGTTGGGTTGCCCTCCGGCCGTGTCTTCCAGCGCCGATGCACCCACAACCACTGATCGGGATAGCGCCGGACATAGTCCTCGATGACTTTCGTGTACATCGCCGTGTTGGCCAAAACATCGCCATCCTCGTCCCCGGTGCGAATCAGCTTCAACGGGGCGTCAAATCGTAGGCGGTATTTGCGCAGCTGGCGATCCCACAGGCAGAACCCGGGGACCACGGCTGCGCCGGTATGCAGCGCAATTCTGGCCAGGCCACTGGCAGTGCACGCAGGAATTTTGAAAAAGTCCACAAACACACCTTGGGGAGGAGTCATGTTCGTGTCCATAAGAATGCCGACGGTCTCCCCGGCTTTCATCGCGGAGAGGAGGCCACGCACGAAGTTGTCCTTATCTACTGCCGAGTTGCCGTGCATGGTTCGATAGCGCTGAACCAGGCGATGAAGGTATGGATTATCCAGTCCGCGCATGACCACCCGCAGCGGGTGCCCATGCAGCGAGTGCACGAAGGCAGAAACCTCCCATGCCCCCAAGTGCCCGGTAAGAAAGAGCACGCCTTTGCCTAGATTACGGGCGCGCTCATAGTTTTCGAATCCTTCGTAAACCGCAACCGTGTTCACGTTCTCTCGTGTATAGCGGGGAAATAGACATACCTCGGCAAGTTGCCGTCCCAGCGACGTAAACACGCCACGCAGAATACGGCGCCGCTCTCGCGTGCTCTTTTGCGGAAATGCGAGTTCGAGATTCCGCATGCCGACGCGACGTAACTTGCGGTGAACTAGAAAAAGGAGTTGGGCCAAGCTGATTGCGGCAAATCGTGCTAAAGACCGCGGCAGTCCACCGATCGCCCGGATCAGGACCCAAGCCAGCGCATACTCAAGACGATGGCGCATGTAGAGGAAGCGGAACCGTAGCACCCGGGAAAGAGTCGTGTCAAACAAACCGGGTTAACAGCAAGTGAGCGGCACTACTGCGCCGGCGCTCACCGGATCGGCCTGTTTCCGCCAAAAACTCCAAAAACTACCAGCAGTATCCAAGGCACGGTGAGTATCTTGACTGTCCATAGCAATCGCAGCAGCGGTAGACCTTCATCAGAGTACGTGCGTGGCATTAGAAAACGAAGATTCTCTAGCATGCAGACTACCCATAATCTTCCGTCCCGGCGATAGGGCCCCAACCTATAAAGCAGGTGCAGCATGAGGATGAATGGAAGTGCCACCAGAAGGCACTCGAGAGTAAAGACGGATCTCGCGATGGGCTCCGGTCTGACAAATTGTCCCTTCGCGATTGTTCTCCTCAGCATGACTGCCATCGCGCTGTTGTATCCGGTGACATACCGAAGTTGGTCAGGCGATGCAGAATCTCGACCTCGGGCTGGCGGAAGAATTCGAACATCACGATTGAGATCTGCGTCCTGCAGTGGGACTTGGGCAAGGCCAGGAGATAACGTCTGCACAGAACCTGGCGTCCCCACCAGCAGAAACCTTGAGTCGCCATGCGCGAGGGCCTTCATGGCATCTGTACTCGGATCCGCCGAATAATCGATACGACGCTGGTACATTGCCACGGTGGCGGCCAAGAGCACTACGAAAACGATCATGGCGACGAGCAACGGCAAGCCGCGGTGGCGAATAACCAGTTCACCCCGAGTCTGGATTTGAGTCATAAACTCGCTGCATACCCTCCTGCGACGCAGTATTCACTTTTCCGCTGCTCGCTTCGCCCACTTGGCTAGGCTATCTAGAAATGGGTAGGCAGTATTGGGCGCGGGGATTTCTCCCGTCAGTGATGTTCTGAATGGCACCATGCGTCCATAAAACTCGCGGGTGGTGTCCTTGTCCTGCTTCACGCGAGCTCCGGCCAAGCTCACGCCGGCAAAAACACCGCGAGCACGCGAGTAAGTGAGTACCTGCGCCCTCATCTTCCAGTCGGTATCAGCGGCGGCGTGGCGCCCGACCGGACCTGCTGCTACGGAAGCATCGGCTCCCAGCTGAAACTTGCTGGAAAGCAGGTTCTCCATGCCTTGTTTATTCATGACCAGCATGACCAGGTCGACCGCCTGGCCGCCGATCTGAAAACCAAAACTGCCCCCCTCAATGCCGAAGAAAGCCGGCGCGCTCCAACCCTTCTCGGTTCGACAGCTGGCCACGCCGCGCCCATAACGCGCAGCCACAATGAATCCGCCTTTGAGCATGGAGGGCACCACGGCAACACACTCGGCAGAGCCAAGAATCTCCTCCGGAATCCCCTGGTCTGGCGCGCTCTCGATTTCATTGAGCACGTCTGCGGCTGACTGCACTCGTTGCACTGCCTTGCTGGTTTCTGCAGCAAATGCCGTGGTCGATAGAGCGATAAGGAGCACAATCATCACAGTTCTTCTCATGAGTCGAGTCCTGAGAGCAGATTTCGTCATACCGGAAATTCTAACCGAGACAAACAGTCGGACGCTCTCAGCGGCACTGCTGGTTGGCCTGTGGGGTTTACTGGAGAGTTTCCTGCTCCGGGAAAATAAAATCGGGGCTGAAACCGGTGACCCTAATCTCCGATCCCAACCCCGTCTCCCAGGTTCTGTGGTAGGTGAGTGCAGTATGGTCCCGGACGCCGCAGCGAGCAAGATTACTAAGGACACTGACCCTGCGTTACGTCCGAATGCGTGCTACAGCGTCGCCACCGCAGCACACTCCGGCGGCAAGGCGTCCGGAACCTCCAGAAGGGGGTGGCAGCCGTCCTAGCGAGCGGCGGCTGCCTTGGCCATTACGTTTTGGATGGGTTTGAAGGTTGCTGAGTCAGTTGCCCGGCCGAAGTAGATCCTGAAGCTACGGTAGGTAAGAATCATGACGGGAAGAACTGCGACTGGCACCTCCCACCCGTTCGGCCGCTGAGCCGCCATGACGATCGAGAGAATCCCGGTCGAGATCAGGTAGTAAGGCAACGAGAGCTCGCAGATACTCGACCACGTCCGCAGCACTCCCGCTCCTTCGGTTAAAGAAATAATCGTAGCTACGGGAACGGTGTTGGCGATGAAAAATGCGGCACAGGATGCAATCAGCACCGAGGATCCAGACCATGCGCTACTTACCCGCGTGCTATGCCACAGCATGGCGCAAGCTCCCGAGGCCAGGATCATCGTGTTGACGTTGAAAAGAGCTTTGATGGCACTGAACTTGTCACCTGATCTCGGCAGACTTTGAATGGCGGAAGAAACCGCCGCCACCGTGAGCGCCTCGAAAAGTCCGAGTTGCACCGCGGCGATGAGGATGAAAGGCAAGTTCACTGACATGTTGCCGGTCACACCGGGCAACTTCAGTTTCAATCGTGATGCTAGTGCCGACGCAAAGACTAGAGCAGCAAATTGATAGTGCGGGAACGAGTGGATTCCAAGAATGCTGTAGGCGAATACAAGACAACCTGAGGTTGCGATTCCCGCGATGAATGCCGCCGCTAACCGTGAGCTTTTCATTGTCTGCCTCCTTCCGCCGTATGCTTGCTCACGGCTAGTTTTCGCCAATAGCGCTTGAGAGGGCATTCTGATCCGTGGCGGACGATCCCCAGATCACGGATGAGCCCCAAATGACGCTGAAGCCTTGAGTGGTGCTATTGCCCCACACAACCGACGATCCCCAGATCACCGACTGCCCACTGACGTTGGTTCCCCAGATTACCGAATTTCCCCAAACAACCGAGTTCCCCCAGATTACTGAGTTGCCCCATATGACCGACGAGCCCTGCACAAGGTAGACATTGCCACTTGCATCGACACCTACTGCCGGAGACTGGGCACTTCCGATCGTGGCTGGAGCTAAGTCAGTGTTGGATAGGGCCGCTTGGATATCCAAATACCCGGCGCCAACGGTGAAGACGTCGTACTGGCTGGTGTAGGTGATCCCGGTCGTGGGATCCGTAACACTGGAATACTGGGGAAAGGTTTTGTAGGCCGTCTTCATCAGCCGCGCTTTCACCTGATCCGGAGCCAGAGACGGATTTTGCTGCAGCATGAGGGCAACGGCCCCGCTGACTACAGGAGTTGCCATGCTGGTTCCGCTCAGGGTGAAGTACTGGGAAGAGGGTGACGTGCCTCCGTTGTAACTGTAGGCGTTCATGGGCACGATATTTTGCGGGAACATGGAAACGATCGTCGCGTAGGGCGACGACAACATCGAGATGACCTGGTTGCCAGGCGCGACGATATCGGGCTTGGCAATGTGATCGAACAGAGTCGGCCCTTTCGAACTATAGCTGGCGATAAGGTCATCGCTGCGATCGGCCGTTCCCATCGGCTTCATGGCCCCAACCGTGATCACATACGGGTCGTTGCCCGGGGCAGTTATGGTGCCGTAACCGTTGGTGTTGGCAGTGTTGTTGCGCCCGTCATTTCCCGCTGCGACTACCACCACGATTCCCGCGTTCCATGCCGCTTCCACCGCCTGGCATAAGGGATCGAGTTGATAGCTTTCGAAAACGGGACGGCCAAGGGAAAGGTTGATGACGCGAATGTTGTAGACGTTCTTCAGATTGATTGCCTGCTGAATAGCAGCAATGACGGCGCTGTCGGTGCCGGTGCCGGTTCCGTCCAGTACTTTCAAGTCAACAATATTGGCGTTGCTGGCGATGCCGGTAAATGTGTGAAAGTAGCTCGGTCCTGTCGAATTGGTGCCGTTGCCGGCCAGGATGCCCGCCACGTGCGTACCGTGTCCGTAGGGACCATATGTAACCTGATTGGTCACCCAGCTTTGCGCGTAGACGATGCGCGAACCCCTGTGGTTGCTCTGCGTGAGATCGCCGTTGTTGGTAATCCCGCTGTCGATCACAGCCACGCCGATGCCGGATCCATCCAGGCCCATTGACCATGCGTAAGGTGCAAGCACAGCTTGATCGTAGTAATCCGTTGTACCGGTGTTGGCCCAGGTGGAATTGAGGGGCCGATCCGGGGAGACGTAGAGCACGTCCGGGTCATCCGAAAGAGCGGAGAGCGATTTCGCCTTGATGGAAAACGCTGCGCCTTTTAGGGCGCCCCGCAGATCGCGCTTCACCACTCCACCTCGCGAAATGACGCGGTCAAAGTGGGATTGCTGGGGATTAACTCGGTACTGAACAATCACGTCAATCGAACTGTCGCCGCGCAGTCCCCTTAAATCCTGAGCGATCTTTTGAGATTCCGCAGAAGCGAATACGGCGAAAAACACCATCGCTAGCGGAATGAGGTGGATCGGCTTGCTCCTTGACTGTTTCATGGCAACCTGGATCATTGCAGGGTGATTGCCAGCCAATTTTTGCCTTGTTTTTCATAGACTTACGTTCGGAAAGGCCCTTTGCTTATAGGACAAGTTGTCCTAGATATCAAAACCCATCAGGACAACTTGACCGACTGAAGTAGCTGGGTTGTGCGTTGAACGAATCAGGCAGGAAGGGGACTCAAGGCAAACCAAGTCCGCCGGACAGGAGGGTGCGGACGTTGATTCCCAGAAGGTTGGCGAAACCTACTTGGCGGTAACCAGCGAATGCGTGATCGCATGAACCGACAACGCGATTCGGTTCTGCACACCGACTTTGCGCATGAGTTTGGCGACGTGAGCCTTGACCGTGCGTTCCTCGATGCCCAGCGCCGCGCCAATTTCCTTGTTGGAACGGCCGGCCACCAGCATTTCCAGAACTTCCTTTTCGCGGTCGGTGAAGGTAACCCGGCCAGCCGGGAAAATCCGGCCCGGGGAAGAACTGACCCGCTCGATAAACATGGAGAGCACGCGTCGAGGCGCCCAGACGGATCCCTGATTTACCACACGAATGGCCTGGATGAACTCAGAGGGCGGAGCCGCTTCGTCCACGTAACCCTTGGCGCCCGAGGCGATAGCCTTGAGAATTGTTTCCTCGTCCATGCCCGCGCCCGTTACGATAATCTTTAGGTCGGGGCGTGCCGCTTTGAGGCTTGCCATCTGATCGAAAAGGTTCTGTCCGCCGCGGCTGCCCAGCAAAACCAAGTCGATATTTCGCTCGGCGGTGATGTCCGGCAACGTCGCGGAGTTCAGCTCGAAATCCGGCTCAGTATCGAACAACGCGCGGAAGCCTACAAATCGCAGGGGATCGCTTTCTACGACAGCAATGCGGATCATTGGTTTTCTGGCGACAGCGGGTTTCATAGTTTTCCTATCAGGGCAATCTGCCGTTAGCATAGCTTTAAGTAGCTCGTATGCAAAGGCTGGTAATGACCAAAAGATTACGGCAGTAACAGGCCGCATCTAAGGGGGAGGGGTGAGATGTTGATGAGAAAACCGTTCGCAACGTGGGTCGCCATGTTGATGGCCTTGCTGTTGTCGATCTTTGAGGCGAATGCCCAGAATTCACCTAATGCCCCGCCGTCGGCTGGTTCGGCCCAAGGGATGACGTCGGTTTACAAGCCAAAGTTTCCCGGTGACCCGGCCCATTCTGACGCCGAATCGGGCGCATTGGGCTACATGCGGGTCGTGTTGCGGGCGCAGCGGGAATACAAGAAACGCCACCAGCACTTCGCCGAATCGCTTCCCTCACTGGCTGGCACCGGGTCGTTCACAAAACGCATGTCCCGTAGCAACGACCGCGGGGACTACACGGTCGAATTCCACAGCAAGAAAAAGGGCGAGAGCTTTACCCTAACGATGATTCCGAAGCAGTACGATCCACAGCACCGGGCATTTTTCGCAACAGACGATGGCATTATTCACGCCGAAGAAGGAAAACCAGCTAGCGAGGAGTCGCCGAAGATAAAGTAAGAGCCCCGACCCTAGAGTTCAGCGCTAGTGTTGAGGCCCGGGTTGGATACGGGTCGCTTTTCCGCCCTGATAAGTGACCGTGAGTGGCTTGCCGCCATTCGGGTAGTCAAGGGTTCTCACATCAGAGTCGTTTGCCGGTTCGGGGATTCCCATACCGATGGCAAAGTCTGCCTGAAGCTCGCTCATCCCCGGCCTGACTTCGTGCTTGTTGATGGCCTCCCAGATCTCTGCTGGCCAGTGCTTGTAAAGCTGCCGGGGATCTTCCAGGAACATCATCTCGTCGGCGTAAATTCTGAAATCACCACTCCTCTCGACGCCGACCGGGACTGCAAAGTCTTTTCCGCTGACCTGGAACACGGCCATCACCTGCTTCTGATCCTTGGATAAAGGCGATGGATTCAGGACTACGTCTCGGATCTGCAGCTTCTCCAGCGGCAGCAGACGTCCGGCTTCATGAGCAAAGTCCGCCCGGTGGTGAGCTGGATCGTAGGGGTAATAGGTGTACCGGTATCCTTCTTTGATCCACACGGGGCCATTGGTCAGTTCCCGCGCCGACTTCAGATCGTAAGCATGCAGTTTCTTCGTAGTAACGTAGTAATCCGGTTCGAGCGGCGGAGCGCCAGTTCTGTTTGTGACGGCCGGGCCTTTTGATTCATAACGCTCAGAGAGAATGTAGGCCGTCCGGATTGCAGCTACTGCAATACCAATGGCTAAGACAACTTGTATTTTCTTCTTCAGCTCCCGAGTCATTCAGCGGCCATTCTCCCCAGGCTGTCTCGAATTCTTGCATCCCGCTCTCAGGCATCAAGCGCCGGCGCGCGATAGAATATAGCATTCGAAGGAATCTTCACACTGGAGCCTGGAATGGCAGAGATTAATCAGGAAGACGTACTGACTGCACTGAAGGATTGTTACGACCCCGAGATTCCAGTGAATATCGTGGATCTTGGCCTTATCTATGATGTCAGGTTCGAACCTGCGCCGGAAGATAAGCAGGACGTAACCATCGACATGACTCTGACGGCCCAGGGGTGTCCGGCTCATGTGATGATCGGCGAGCAAGTCAAGACTCGCGTGCAGCAGCTCCCAGGAGTCCGCAGCGCGAACGTCAACGTAGTCTGGAGTCCTCCCTGGACTCCGGAACGCCTGAGCCCCGCCGCCAGGAAGCAGTTGGGAATCGAGTGATTGCCGAATAGTCGAATTGACGAATCGCCGGATTTACGAAATGTCGAATTCCTCGGTCCGAGGCGCTCGATTCACCAATTCTAAAATCCGACAATCCGAAAATTTCAGTAGGCCCTGATCTCGTCCAGAGCCGCCTGGCCCCGGCGCTCAACGATTTCGGCAATCTTCGCGCCAGCGCGGGAAACATTGTCGATAATTTTCATAGTGCGGTCCGCGTATTCGGGAAAGCGGTCACGAAATTCTTCAATTTTCTCCGGATACTCCGAGGCCAGCACTGCGCCGCCAATTCCTGCCAGTACCAGGCCCAGCGCGCGCTTGCCGGTTACCAACATGATCGCGCCCGTCCCTAGCGTCCCTGCCACCAGCGCCTTCTTCCAGTTCTCCATTCCTGCCTCCTGAAAACGATTGTAATCCGCAAAGCCCGGCTTGTTTATACTTCCGGGATCAAAGGAGACAAGGATGAGAAACACAGGTACCGGGTTGCTGCAACTGCTCATGATTTTGCTGCTTATGGCAGCGTCGGACGCGGCGCAATCCAAACCCAGAGCGCGTGACCTCGGTGTCCCCTTCGACGGCAATCCGGGGCCGCTCAACGCCATCACCGATGTGAAGGGCGTCGAAGTTGGCTACACCACGCTCATTTCGGGCAGCGGCAAACTTCAAGTGGGTGTCGGCCCCGTCCGGACTGGAGTCACAGCCGTACTGCCGCGCGGCAAAGACTTCACCGATCCGGTATTCGCAGGCTGGTTTACTCTCAACGGCAACGGCGAGATGACTGGCACGACCTGGGTTGAGGACTCCGGATTTCTCGACGGCCCTGTGCTGATCACCAATACGCACAGCGTTGGCGTAGTGCGCGACGCCGCCATCGCCTGGCGCGTAAAACATGCTCCACCCGACGAAGAAGGCTACTGGTGGTCCCTGCCCGTCGTTGCCGAAACCTGGGACGGATACCTGAACGACATCAATGGATTCCATGTAAAGCCGGAACACGTTTTTCATGCGCTCGACACGGCCGCTGAGGGACCGGTCCAAGAGGGGAATGTTGGCGGTGGCACGGGGATGATCTGCAACGAGTTCAAGGGGGGAACGGGCACGGCGTCGCGCGTGCTCTCCGCCAAGGCCGGCGGGTATACAGTCGCAGTGCTGGTTCAGTGCAACTATGGATCGCGCGATCAGTTGCGCATTGCCGGCATTCCGGTGGGCCGCGAAATCACGGAAGGCACCTTTCGCTGGAGTGACACCGGGTCGATCATAGTGGTGGTCGCGACCGACGCTCCTCTTATTCCGACACAATTAAAACGTGTCGCCCGTCGAGTCTCGTTGGGCCTGGGACGAAATGGCAGCTACTCTGGCGACGGGTCTGGAGACATCTTTATTGCATTCTCGACGGCCAATCCGCGAGCGGCGGGCAGCAAGGGCCTGCACCAGATCACGATGATGCCCAACGACCAGCTCGATCCCGTCTTTCTCGCCACAGTTCAGGCCACGGAAGAAGCAGTCGTCAACGCCATGGTCGCGGCAGAGACCATGAAAGGTGTCAACGACCGTGAGGTAGTTGCGCTGCCGCATGAGCGACTGCGGGAAGTGTTGAACAAATACAATCGGCTGGCCAGTCATTAGTCGACGGCCGTCAGCCATTGGCCCCAAATAAAGGATTCCGTTATGTTGAAGGCTCTACCTTTAGCTGCTGCTCTGTTGATCTCGACCATCTCCGCCCTGGCCCAAAGTGCCGATCTCGAAAAGCATTTCGATTACGACCGCAATGCGCCACTCGACCTTCAGGAGGAAGCGGTCGAGCATCGCGGGGCTGTCGCTATTCATGACATCTCCTATGCCAGCCCGAAAGGTGGACGCGTTCCTGCGTACATGGTTGTGCCCGACGGCAAGGGACCTTTTGCCGCGGTGATCTGGGGACACTGGTACTGGAGCAATTCGGAGTTTCGTAACCGGAAAGAGTTTCTGGAAGAAGCTGTCGCCCTGGCACCGGCAGGAGTGGTGTCGCTGCTCACCGATGGCCCAATCGCCCGGCCCGGACACGTGGAGGACAAAACACCGCTGAACGAGCAGCAGACTACTGAGTTGGTGCAGGCGATAATCGATATGCGCCGTGGAGCCGATCTGCTACTGGCTCGAAGCGACGTCGACTCCAATCGCCTTGCTTATGTAGGTCACAGCTACAACGCCACTGTTGGCGCGTTCCTCAGCGGCCTGGACAAGCGCTTCAAAGCATTCGTCCTCATGGCGGGCGGCCTGTCAGATGCTGTCGACATAGAGACGCAGGAGTTGCAGCAATATCGGCAGAAGGTTGGCGCCGAGAAGTTTGACTCTTACATGGCCAAGTACAGCTGGCTGGATCCGGGCAAGTATGTTTCCCATGCCTCGCCGGCCTTCGTGCTCCTGCAATATGGTTCGCAGGAGAAATTTCTTAATCCGGAACACGCACGAAAATATGCCGCCGTCGTCAGCGATCCTAAGGAATTGAAGATCTACGATGCTCCCCACGCGCTGAATGCCGAAGCCCGTCGCGACCGGATCAATTTCCTGGCACAGCAACTCAAGCTGAAACCGCTCGATCCCGGAACCGTGGCCAAGATCCCAGACTTGCCGCAACCACCGGAGCCGGCAAAGTAGGTAACTGCACATCATGGAAGGGAACAGCGGGAATGCAAACTCTGGACTTGAAAGATGTCTCAAGTTCCTTCTTAGGTTCGGTTTGATCCTCCTCTTCGGCGGAATCGGATGGTTTATCGCGTGGGCCTATCCGAATCGAAACGCTCCGGAGTGGCTACAGTCTGAACTCCGCCCGCCGTGGCCTGCTCGGCTGATGGTGTCCCTTGGTCTGCTGACATTCGCGTCAGCTGCGATTGCGCTACTGATCAAGTCTCTGTCCGCACGATTACACCGGTGACCGCGACACAAGCAGGAATGGGCGGTAAACTGACCTTAGATAAATGTGGAATAATGTTCACTTGGCTGGAGAGAGGACCTAACGATAAGATCACCGTCGTCACGTCGGTTATGGCCCGGAAACTCAAGAAATTCGCTTCGGAGATAGATGCCAAAGTCTATGACGAAATGGTCCGGGTGGCGAAACAGAATGGGCAATCGCAGCGCCACATCATTGAAAAGGCGCTAGAGCACTATCTGCACAACGTAGTGCCTTCTCAACGCCCGGTACGCCGCGCAGTGATGAATGCTTTCGAGCGGTCGGTAACCCGCAACCGCGATTTGCTTGAGCGCCTTGCTAAGTAACAAGAGTGGTGGCGCGCACACTCTTGTGCGCGAAGCGCGGGCACGCCTGCCCTGAGCAGAGTCGAAGGGAGTGCCCGCGCCACACAGATAGCTTAATCCTTCACCGCCTTATCCGTAATCTCCAGACCCTTATCGATGATCGCGAACGCCTCCCGCAGCTGCTGCTCGTTAATGCACAGCGGAGGATTGGTGTAGAACGTATTCCAGCGCACGAGCGTGTACAGGCCCTGTTCACGGAAGAAACGGCCGAGCGCTGTCATCTCTTCGGAAGTTCCATTGAAGGGCGCCATCGGTTGCCGAGTTTTGCGGCTGCGAATTAATTCCACGATCCCAAACAATCCAATCGAACGCACCTCCCCAACCGATGGATGCCGCTTCTGCAGGTCGGCGCCAAGCTCTTTCATGACCGCGCCCATCCGCTTCGCGTTCTGGATGAGTCCATCCTCTTCATACACGCGAATCGTGGCCAACGCCGCGGCGCAGCCCATGGGATGGCTGTTGTAGGTCAAGCCTCCAAAGAAGACGTTGTTCTGAAAGTGTTGGGCGATGTTATGGCGCATGCCAACCGCCCCCAGGGGCAGATAGCTACTCGTCAGACCTTTCGCCATGCAAATCAGATCGGGCACAACCTTCCAATTGTCGATGGCAAACCACTCGCCAGTGCGGCCAAAGCCCGCCATTACTTCGTCGGCGATCATCAGGATGCCGTACTTGTCGCACAACTTGCGTACGCCCTGCATGTAGCCGTCGGGGGGAATCAAAATGCCGTTGGTGCCCGTAACGGTTTCCAAGATAAATGCAGCAATCGTGTGCGAGCCTTCCAGTTGAATGATCTCTTCAATCATGGCGAGCGAGGATTCAGCCGATTCCCAGCCGCGCTCGATGCCGTGATAGGGATCCAGCACTCGCACCACGCCGGGAATTCCCGGCTCCGCTGCCCAGCGCCGTGGATCACCGGTCAGCGAGATCGAGCCGGCTGTCGCTCCGTGATACGAACGGTAGCGGGAAATAATTTTGTGCCGTCCGGTGAAGAAACGCGCCAGCTTGATGGCGTTTTCTGTGGCCTCGGCGCCGCCGTTGGTGAAAAAGAAGGTATCGATGTCGCCGGGGGTGATTTCCGCCAGCTTAGCCCCAAGCCGGGCGCGCGGCTCATGCGCCATAAACGGATTGGCGTACGCGAGACTCCGGGCCTGCTCGGCGATGGCCTCAATCACGCGCTCGTCGCCATGCCCAATGTTGACGCTCATCAGCTGGCTGTTGAAGTCGATGAAGCGCTTCCCTTCCGGCGTCCAAAAATAAATTCCTTTGGCGCGGGCGATTGGAATCGGATCAACTTTCGACTGCGCTGACCACTCGTAGAGTGTGTGCTTCTTGCAGAGATCGACAATTTCCTGACCAGTCATACTCGTAACTTCGGTAGCGGTAGTCATAATTCCTCTCAAAATTAAAGCAACGGAAGGCTCAGGAATCGACGCGGATCAGGGCCAATCCGTATATCCGCGGCAATCCGTGGCTAGACTCTCAAAATTTTCTCGAGTGCTCCTTGGCCCAGCGCTCGATCACGACTTTCTTTTCAGTATAGAACTCGACCGCGTCGCGGCCTTGGCCATGCATCACGCCGAAAAAGCTGTCCTTCCAGCCGCTGAAGGGAAAATAAGCCATGGGCGCGGCAACACCAATATTAATCCCAATGTTGCCGGCCGTTGCCTCGTAGCGGAACCTGCGGGCTGCCGACCCGCTGGAAGTAAATAGCGATGCCTGATTGCCATATGGGCTGCGTTGCAGAAACGCCAGCGCCTGATCCAAATCCTCGGCATGAATGAGGCTGAGTACGGGCCCAAAAATTTCCGTATCCGAAAGCTCGCTGTTTTCAGGAACGCCGTCGAGCACCGTGGGTTTTACAAAAGTACCAGCCTCGTATTTCGGTATTCTGGCATTGCGGCCGTCCAGGACGACTTTCGCTCCCTGCTTCTCGCCTGTTTGAATCAGCGACTCAATGCGCGACTTGCTCTGGCGCGTGATCACCGGCCCCATCTGCACGCCATCGTCGAGCCCATTGCCAACCTTCAGTTTGGAAGCAGCTTCGGCGATGGAGTCGCGAAACCTTTTCTGTGCGTCACCAATCGTGACCGCCACCGAAACCGCCAGGCAACGCTGCCCCGCGCAGCCGAAAGCGCTATCGCTGATGATCTGTGTAGCCATGTCCATATCAGCGTCGGGAAGAATAATGACGTGATTTTTGGCGCCGCCCTGGCATTGCGCCCGCTTGCCCTTCTCACCCGCGCGCGCATAGATGTACCTTGCAACCGGCGTCGAACCCACAAAACTGATGGCGCGCACCTTAGGATGATCGATCAGCGCGTCGACAACGGCTTTTCCGCCATTAACCAGGTTCACAACGCCTTTCGGAAGGCCGGTTTGTTCGAGAAGCTCGAACGATTTCTTCATCGTGAGCGGCACGCGCTCGGAGGGCTTCAGAATGAAGGCATTCCCGGTTGCTATCGCATACGGCAAGAACCAGAACGGAATCATTCCGGGGAAATTGAAAGGCGTGATGGCCGCAACTACTCCCAGCGGCTGGCGAATCATAGTCTCGTCGATGCCGCGGGCCACGTCTTCCAGGTTGTAGCCCTGCATCATCATGGGGATGCCGCAGGCTACTTCCACATTCTCAATGGCGCGCCGCAGTTCTCCCCGCGATTCGCCCAGAGTCTTACCGTTCTCCTGGGTAATGATTCGCGCGAGTTCGTCGAGATGATCTTCCAACAACTGTTTCAGCCGGAACAACGGCTGGATGCGATCCTCGGGAGGTGTTCGGCGCCATTCAGGATACGCCGCAGCAGCCGCTTCGACTGCCAGCGCGACTTCATCCGGACTGGTTAAGGGCACGCGAGCGAGAACTTCCCCGGTCGCAGGGTTCGTGACCTCCTGCCACTCGGAGGTTGTGGAATCGACCCATTGGCCATTGATGTAATTGGATAGCTTCGTCACAGGAGGTGCGGCAACAGTCATCGAGGAGATGCCTTTCGCGATCGCGAAGAAAAACTCTGTCGTTGGTCGTTAGTCCTTGGTCGTTAGCAAGAGCCGACGCAACTGTGGCGACTAGCGTTCTTCGCCAATAAAACTAGATCTAAGATTTGAAGACAGCCCGCCGCTAATCACGATTCTCAAGCCAACGGCCAACTACTAACGACGAATGGCTGCTTTTACACTGTTTGCGCGACCTGATGCCTGGCTTCACAGACGCTCTGCAAAGCCGCTTCGAGCACGTCCAGCGCCTCGTCCATTTGAGCGTCTGTAATGACCAACGGCATCAGCAATCGAATCACATTTCCGTACGAGCCTGCTGTGATCGTGATCACTCCGTGTTCATAGCAGTACCGCGCAACTTTCTTTGTTTGTTCCGGAGCCGGGGTTCGCGATTCCGGAGATTCGACCAGTTCCAAAGCCTGCATGGCGCCCAGGCCGCGAATCTCCCCAATGATGGGCCACTGTTGCTGCCACTTTCTCGCCCGCTTTTGAAAGCGTTCGCCGAGTTGATTGGCGCGCGAATAAAGATCGCCATTCTGGAATTCATCCAGAACCGCCAGTGCCGCTTCGCAGGAGAGCGGGTTCCCCGCAAACGTGCCCCCCAGACCGCCAGGACCAGGCGCATCCATAATTTCTGCGCGTCCGGTTACAGCCGCAAGTGGCAAACCGCCACCCAGCGACTTAGCCGTCACGATGATGTCAGGTTCAATGCCATAGCGTTCGCAGGCAAACAAGGCGCCTGTGCGTCCAAAGCCACTCTGCACTTCATCGGCGATGAACAAGACGCCGTGCTTGTGACAGATTTCCATGAGCGTCTGGAAGTAGTCCAAAGGCGGTGTAACAAACCCACCTTCACCCAGAACAGGTTCTGCGATTACGGCAGCCACGTCCTCCGCGGCCACAACGCGCTTGAACGTATCTTCCAGATGCCGGGCGCAATACAGATCGCACGCGGGATACTTAAGCGAGTAGGAGCACCGATAGCAATACGCATACGGGATGCGATAGACCTCGGCCGGAAATGGCTGAAAGCCGGCTTTATAGGGATGCGTCTTGCTGGTCAGAGCTAAAGTCATGAGCGTACGCCCGTGAAACGCATCTTCGAAGGCGATAATGCCGGCGCGCTTGGTGTACGCCCGCGCGACTTTGACGGCGTTCTCAATCGCCTCGGCACCGCTGTTCAGGAACAACGTTTTTTTCGGGAATTTGCCGGGAGTCAGCTCATTCAGACGCTCGGCAAGCCGAACGTAATTTTCATAGGGAGTGACCTGAACGCACGTATGTAAGAACCGGTCCGCCTGCGTCTCGATGGCCTTCCTCACGCCCGGTGAGCGATGGCCAACATTCAGGCAGCCAATGCCGCCCGCAAGATCGATAAAACGGTTTCCATCCACGTCCTCGAGAAGTGCTCCTTCGGCACGGGCAACGTAAACCGGCGTGGCGTGCGATAAACCGCGTGGAACGGCCGCTTCTCTTCGCGCGCCAAGCGCTTTCGACTTGGGTCCGGGGACTGCAGTACGTAGCTGAATCGTGCTCATCTCAGTACCACCCGATAGGCTGCTCGTTAAGGTTGATGTAGACCTGCTTGGTTTCGAGGTACTCTTCGATACCCCACGGGCCCAGTTCGCGTCCAAACCCGGACTGCTTGTAACCGCCCCAGGGCGCTTCAACATACGCCGGTTGCATATGATTCACCCACACGACGCCGGAGCGCAGCGCTTTCACGATGCGAAAAGCTTTAAATATGTCTCGTGTCCACACGGCTGCAGCCAAGCCGTACGGGGAATCGTTGGCGATGCGGATCGCGTCCTTCTCGTCTTCAAACGGAATGACTGAGGCGACTGGACCGAAGATTTCTTCGCGTGCAATACGGGCGCTGTTGTCGACGTCGTAGAAGATCGTGGGTTGCACATAATAACCCTTCGCAAACCGCTCCGCGCGGCTGCCGCCGGTCGCAAGTTTGGCTTCCTTCTTTCCGATGTCCAGGTAGGAGCAGACCCGATCGTACTGTTCTTTGCTGACCAGCGGACCCATCTTGGTGTCGCGCTCAAGCGGTGGACCAAGTTTTACCTTCTTTGCCTTTTCGGTTATGGCTTCCAGAAACTTCTTATAGATGGGCTTCTGCACCAGGATTCGGCTTCCTGCCGAGCAAACTTCACCCTGATTGATGAAGATTCCGAAGAGAGCGCCGTCGACCGCTGATTCAAAATCGGCGTCGGTGAAAAAGATGTTAGGAGATTTGCCCCCGAGTTCCAGGGTGACGCGCTTGATCGTGTCGGCAGCCTGCCGGACAATAATCTTTCCTACAGCCGCGCTGCCAGTGAAGGCAATTTTGTTGACATCCGGGTGCTGCACAATCGGAGCGCCGGCCGTCTCGCCGAATCCGGTCACGATGTTGACCACTCCCTTGGGCAGGCCAACTTCCTCGAACCACCTGGCCATTTCCAGTACCGTCAGAGGAGTCTGCTCGGCCGGCTTCAGCACACACGTGCAACCCGCCGCAATTGCCGGCGCCAGCTTCCAAGCAGCCATCGCGAGCGGATAATTCCACGGGATAATTTGGCCTGCGACACCAACGGGTTCTTTCAGCGACATGCACATGGCATTGTCCGGGACAGGGTTGACCGTGCCGACAACTTTGGTGGCCAGGCCACCGTAATATTCAAAACACGTAGCGACGTCGTTGATATCGGATTCGGCTTCGACGATTGGCTTACCGTTGTTTCGGCATTCCAGCTCCGCCAGCATGGCGGCATTCTGCCGGATCTTCTCAACCAGACGGAAAAGAATTCGCCCACGTTCCTGGGCAGTAGTTTGTGCCCAGGGACCGTTCTCAAAGGCGGCCTTGGCTGCGGCAACCGCTCGATCCACGTCGTCGGCATTGGCATCGGGAACCTGCGCGATCACTTCTTCGCTCGACGGATCGTAAGCCGGAAAAGTTTTCCCCGACTTACTCTCAACCCACTCTCCATTGACGTACATGTGGTAAGTACGAACTTCGGTCTTCACTCCACCGGTTGGCATAAGAACCTCCAAATATCAAGACTTCGTGCGGACGGGCCCCCGCCCGTCCTGCTAACGATCGCGCGCCTCACCTTGCGGTCATCCGTGACTCAGCTCTATCCGCCGGCATTTCTCGCGGGTCGCGGGTTCCCCAATGCAGCCCCTACCGTCGCGGGCTGCACAACTTTGTGGCGCCCGTACACAAAGAAAAAGAATGCCGCAAGCGCCACAAAGAACAAAGTTAAGCCGATCATGGTAACTTCATACCGCCAGATCGAAGTCACATGGCTCGCCGGGGAAAATGCGAACGCGATGCCCAAAATTGTCGTAAGCAATCCGCTCGCGCCCGCGAGGACAAGCGTGCTCCTCTGATATGCGCCTCCCGGCTTCCGCTCCCGCGCGGCAATTTTCAGCAATGCCGCAAACATGTAGATGAACGGCACAAGCTGCAAGACAACCGCAATCGAGAGCATGGTCTGAAAGGCTTCCTGCACTCCACCCGCGGCGGCAAAGTTGATGACTACCAGCGCCGCCGAAACGATGGCCTGCACAATGAGCGCGGCGTGGGGAGTCGCATAACGGGGATGCACTTTCCCCATCCAGGACGGCATGTACGAGTCCAGTCCCGCAACAAAGGGAATCCTGGCGGATCCGCCCATCCAGGCCGAGCCGATTCCGGCAATGGAAATGCTGAGCATCACGGCAAAAGGCGCAATGATCCAACCAACGCCAACTGCTTTCGCCATGTGCGCCACCGCCTGAACGATTCCCTGCAGCACGCTGATCTGGCTCTTGCTGATTGCAACTAACAACGTGAGAGTCGTGCCGATGTACAAAAGTCCGGACAGTACGCCGCCCCACGCGACCGCCCCGGGTAAGGTCCGACGTGGTTCCCGGATCTCATCGCCCATCACCGAAGCGAGTTCCAAACCCACCAGGCCAAAACAGATCACGCCAAATGAGTTCAGCATGAACTTTGGATCAGCTGGAACGCGAAAATCCGCGGCCGTGACGGTCGTGCCAAAACGGCTGTACACCACGATGCCTAGCCCAATAAGCGTGGCCGCCGCGATGCCCGTTCCGATCGCGCCCACGTTGTTCATCCATTTGCCTACGCCGAGTCCGACGATGTTCAGTATCGTCAGCAACGCAAGCAGGATCAGCGACGCACCCATGGCAAAGGCCTTGTTATCGGCGAGGGCTTCGTGCCCTTGGCCCATCGCAAACACTGAGACGCCGACGAAATACAGCATCACCGTGGGGACGTATAGCATGTTGTTCGTCCAGTAGCACCACCCGGATAGAAATCCATGAAAGTCGCCGAAGATTTCCTTAGCCCAAAGGTAGACTCCACCCTCTCCGGGGTAGCGGTGCGCCAACTCAATCACGGCAATGCCTTGTGGCCAGAAGAACAGAAGCAGCGAGATAATCCAGAGCCACACCGTCACTCCGCCATTGGCGGCAATAGACGGCACAACATTCAGATTGAATACGGCCACCACGAACAGCAGCACCAGGTCCCAGCGTCCGAGAACGCGTTTCAAGTGCGGCTGATTGTCACGCTGATCAGACATTCTGAGAGACTGCGTTAAGATTTTTAACGGACAGATTAGGCGACCGGCGCATTTAGGCTTCTGTGCAATAGCACCATGCCAGAACGGCCGACCGCCCGATTCGTCCTAGTGGACAGCCACTACCGCTGCCCGTTCCTGTTGCGCCCTGGCTAGCGCCGGCGCGACATCTTCAAATGCGGACAAGTGCTTGTCGATGTCCGCTTCGGTGTGCTGGACCGAAATCGTCCACTGCTCGTCCCACCAGTAAGGCTGTGCCATGACGCCGCGATTCACCATGCCAAACCAGTAATGCCGCCACAGGTCAATGTCGATTGTCGTCCAATCGCGATAATTGCGAATCTCCTGCGGATACAGCATCAAAGCGCCGTTGGCTCCCGCCTGCGCAATATAGCCCTGCAGGCCAGACTTCACGAGGATCCTTCGGTATCCGTCGGTCAGCTTCTTGCTCAGCTTGTCGACGTGCGCGTAGTTCTCTCGCGTGAGCACTTCGCGGAAGGTGGCCAGTCCCGCCGCCATGGAAACCGGGTTGGTATTGTACGTTCCGCCGTGGAAGACCTTGTGCTGCGAAATCAGGTCCATCACCGACTTGTGCGTTCCAAAGGCGGCCAATGGGAATCCGCCGCCTATCGACTTGGCCAGGCAGATCATGTCGGGCGCCACACCGAAATATTCCGAAGCGCCACCCCATCCGAGCTTAGCCCCCGTCTTTACCTCGTCGTAGATCAGCAGCGCGCCGTTCTTATTGCATAGGTCGCGCAAGCCCTGCAGAAAACCAGGACGGGGGATGCACAAGCCGACATTCATCAGAATGGGTTCGAGAATAACGGCAGCGATCTCACCCGGATTTTCTTTGAAACGGCGCTCGACGCTGGCCAGATCGTTGAAAGTAGCCACCGCGACATTAGCCACGCTGGCCTTGGGCACGCCGAGTCCGCCCGGAACCGCAGTAGGCGCGTTTACGTCACCGAACTCTGGGGCATGCGGCTTCACGCTGACCAGCGCGGTGTCATGCAAGCCGTGATACGCGCCTTCGAATTTGATGACCTTGTCTCTCCCTGTGGCTGCCCGGGCAAGACGGATCGCATGCATGGTGGCTTCCGTGCCGCTGGACCCAAAGCGAACCATCTCCACCGGAAAACGCTGGCAGATTTCCTCGGCAAGTTGCCATTCCATGTCATGGGGCATGCCGTACATCGTCCCCTGATGTAGCCGCGGCTCGACGGCTTTCATCACCGCCGGATGGCAGTGACCCGCCATCAAGGCGCCGAAACATAGGTTATGGTCTATGTACTCGTTGCCGTCCAGGTCGCGGAAATGCGATCCATGCGCATCCTTGACGAAGATCGGATGCGGATCATAGGCCCGGTAATTGCTGGCTACACCCAGCGGGATGCGCTTCAGGTTTTTCTTGTGCGCCTCGGCCGACTTCGGCGTGCGCTTTACGAACGTGTCTAGCTCTTTCTGAAGATCTGCGTACATTACAGCTCCAACTTTTTCTCAAGCCGCAGCGCAGCCATTAGATTGCCCGGGCGGCTGGCGCCCGGGCTATACAACTAGAAGAAGAACTTCAAGGCAAACTGCACCAGGCGGGGATCTCGGACCTGCGTAACCTGTCCGAACTGTGCGCCGTCCGAAGTGTTGCCGTCTGGGTTGAAGAACTGGGTGTGATTGAAGATGTTGAAGAACTCAGCTCGGAAATCAAGGTGCCGTGTTTCCGTCAGGCTGATCGTCTTCAAAATCGCGAAATCTGTGTTGCTGATGTGCGGCCCGCAGCAGATGGTACGTTTCGCGGTGCCGAGAGTGCCCAAAAGTCCAGGATCGAAGCATCCGAATACTGCACCTGCGCTACACGGCGGCTGCGAATTGTCGGTCGCATTCTCTGTGAAGCTATTGGGATTGAAGAAATAGTTGCCGTTCGACTGCGGCCTCATGGTATGGAAGGGCGCGATTTGAGCGGGTTCGCCCGGCAGTTCGAAGTCGAAGCTGTACATCAGCTCATTGTCTGCCTGGGAACTGATGCGAATGGGAAATCCGGTCTGGAAGGAGGTAATGCCGGAGAGGGACCATCCATTCAGCAGTTTGCCAGTAAAACCAGTGTACTTGCGGAATGGCAGTTCCCAGTAGTAGCTGAAGACGATGCGATGCCGGGCATCGAACGTTGATAGCGAGCGACTGATACGCGGATCAATCGGATTCAGAATGCCTTCGAAGCTCGATGCCTGATCGAAAGATTTGCTAAAGGTATAAGCAGCCGTGAACTGTAACCCATGCGCAAATCGCTTATCGAGCGAAGCCTGGAGCGAGTTGTATGCCGAGTTCGCGATTGTATCCTGCGCAAAGATGCTGCTGAAGACAGGAATTCCGTCAGCTGGGCAGCCATTCCCAGTCATGGGATCGCACTGCGGCGAGGAATAACGCCTAAGTCCGACAAGAGTGACGTCATTAGTAAGTGTTGTATTCGGTGGAATCACACTTGGACCGTTTGGCCCGTATGGAAGATGCAACCCGTCTGGACCTGTTACCGACCCCGCTGGAATGGTGAATGCGCTATCGGCAAAATATGGCCCGCATGAGCCGTCGCCGAGAATAGCATTGATATCCAGGCATGTTTGCGGGTTCCCGTAATTGATGTCATGCGTCGCCAGGAGCCGGTGACCTTGGGAGCCCACATAGCCGATCTGAAACTTCATGTCCCGTGTTAGCTCACGCTCGATGGTCAGGTTGTATTGCGCGGAATACTGACTGCGCATCTTCGGCTGAAACTGTCCAAAGAGCAGAATTGGACGAAATAGTCCCCAGTCAACTGGCTGTCCACGTTGCGGATTCAGGACGCCGCCGGCACCACCCAACGACGGCAGTCCGAATGGATTTGGATAGGAGAACGCCCCGCTCTGATCAAGAAAAGGCTCATTGAGCAGAGTGTTGAAGGGGAAGGTACTTCCACCGAACGGCGGTTCGGCGCTGAACTGTTCAAGTACGAGTTGCTCAATGGGGTTATAGAACAGCCCCCATCCCGCCTTGATGGTGGTTTTGCCAGTGTTGCCCGGACTCCAGGCGACCCCGATTCGTGGAGCAAACGCCTTGTAATAGGTTTGCGTCAGCGCATTCGGGACACCCTTATCGCCTGGAACTACGAGGCCTACCGGTGTCATGGACGAGCAGTCTGTATTCACTGTGTTCTCGCAAGGATAGACAGTGCTTGTCTGCCCGGGGCGGAAGGTCTGCACGTGCTTGCTTATATCGGCGATGGGGGTATTCAATTCCCAGCGCAGGCCGTAGTTGAGGGTCAGATTCGGTTTGATCTTCCAACTGTCCTGACCGAACAGGTATAGCCCGGTGCTGCGGACATTCTCCACCTGCGCCGATCCCTGACCGTACGAGCCCGGAAACCCGAGCATATAGTCAGGAAAAACAGTGTCGGTGCCGGTCGTGTTAGTCGACGTGCCGTCGACAAAGAATTCGCCGTTCACGTCAAAGAAGAGGGTTTGATCGAAGCGTTGCCGGCGCACATCACCGCCGAACTTAAGCGAATGGTTTCCGACGACTTTGCTGACGCTGTCGGACCATTGGAATGTATTCCCCACCTGCGGTAATTCACCTTCACCGTTATTTCCGATAGTGAATCCTCCACTCAACTGAATGAAGGGAAGACCCTCATGTTGCGGTCCCAAATTGGGATGAATACCCAGCGTATTGGCTGCGGTACCGTCGCTGAAGCAAGGCACAGGACCGGTCACGCTAGTCAGCCACGCGGGTGCGGGTGGGCAGGAATTCTGTACTGTTGTCGTGAATACCGGATGCTGGAACGTCCTCTGCGCCTCGCGGTTGTAGTTGAAGCGAAATTCGTTGACGGTACTGTTATTGATGGTCCAGGTATGCGTGATGTTCCACTGCTGGAATCGCTCTTTGGTGCTTGAGCCAAAACCGGGCACGTTCGCGCCCGCAGCCTCGAAGAATGCGAAGGGAGAAACCAGGCTGTGGTCGTCGAAGTAATAGTAAAAGCTGAGGTTCTGCTTGTCGTTCAGACGATGATCGATCTTCAGAGTGACCTGATCGCCGCGTTCCGGCTGCACCGGCGTGGTCACCAGTTTGTTGCTGTTATTGGCTGGGATCGGTACGAACTGGAGCAGGTCGACGGCTGTTGGATCCAGGCACCCGAGCGGAATTTTATTACCGGGGAAGAGATCTGAATACGCAGCTCCGTCTGGAATGTTGGGGGCTGCTCCTAGCGCAGTCGTGCAGTTTGGACGCTGGTTCAGAGCAAAAGCGCTCGACAATGTACCGCCGAAGGTCGACTGATCGGAGAAGTCGGCGAAGGGTTGGGTCGCACTGGGACGTTCCGACGCTGTCGGCACAAATACGAGCGGGGAAGGAATTCCCTGACGGATACGACGCCCCTCGTAGGAGGTAAAGAAGAACGTCCGGTCTTTTACGATTGGCCCCCCGAATGTCCCACCAAACTGGTTCTGATTGAATTGTGGTTTCTGGCAGGGGATTCCATCCACGGCCGTGAAGCAATAGGGATTTGCGTTCAGCTTTGTGTTGCGGAAGAACTCGTACGCGTTCCCGTGAAAGTTATTTGTCCCCGACTTGGTAACGACATTGACGACCGAACCGGAATTACGGCCGTACTCAGCGTCGAACGTGTTGGTAAGAACACGAAACTCCTGGATACTGTCGGGCGTGGGTTGTACCGTCGGCAAATTAACGAACTGGTCGTTGGCGTCGCCGCCGTTCACACTAAAGTTATTAGACCGTCCACGACCACCGTTCACCGATACCGCGCCCGCGTTGCTGCTGCCATAAACAATGGAGTTGCTCGATCCTACCGTTGAAATAACTCCGGGCTGCAACTGCAAGAATTGGTATGTGTCGCGCGCGTTTAACGGGAGCTGGCTTACGGCGCGGTCGTTCACCACAGCTCCCAATTGGGTGGTGGTGGTATCCACCAGCGGCGCTTCCGAACTGACCTCCACGGTTTCCTTCTGCTCGCCGATCTGCATCGTCTGATTAAGGGTTACCACCTGATTGACATCAACCGTGACGCCCTTGCGAAGGCTCTGTTTGAATCCCGCTTGCTCGAAACTCACATCGTAGGTTCCGGGCTGTATTTCAAGAAAAACATAATCTCCGCTGGCGTTGCTTTGCACACTGCGGCTCACGCCAGTCGCCTGGTTGGCCAAGGTTACCTTGACGCCGGCCAGCACGGCGCCGCTGGGGTCGGCAACCCGGCCCAGAATGCGGCCACCAGTACTTTGGGCAAATAGTGGAATACACAAGGCGAAGCAAAGCAGGGCAAGGGCGGAGAACACCGCCCAGGGGGAAGTCGAGCGTCGCATACCAGAACCTCCGGAGTTCAAGTGGGAGACATTTTCGCGATCGAGCTAAGTCTTGCGCGCATCGCAAACCTTG
>DASSIO010000304.1:0-4881 GCA_035691825.1 Terriglobales bacterium
TCGAACACTTGCCGTCGAGTAACAGCTCGGTGCCGCTGCTGCTGCTACACGGGACAGGGCGACGGTCGAGAGCGGATGCAACGTTCTTCTTCGAGAAACCGGTTTCGGTGGAAGATGCGGTTCGAACTCTGTCCGCCACCCGCAGCCTGATGTTGGATGGCCGACTGCGCTATCAACGGCACTCGATTGATGTACCGGTATCGCTCAGCGTAGGCCGCAAAAAGAAAATCACCGCACACGCGATTAACGTGAGCCGGGGCGGAATCGGTATTCACGGACCGCATATGTCCGAGCTGCGAGGGTCTTTCACGGTTTGCTTCAGGCTTCCAGGTGTCAAGACGCGGGTAGAAGCCCAAGGCGAGCTGGCGTGGGCGAGCCGAAACGGCCGCGCCGGTATCCGCTTCCTCGAAGTTCCAGAGCAACTCGAGCGGCGCATGCAGATGTGGCTGGAGAAACGCTACTTCGCCAACTGATAGTTCCTCTCACCGGAAGCGCGGCAAGTCACGGCTGGAGTTTGGAAGCCAGGACAAGTCATCCGCGGCAAGTTGGCTCAAATGCCACCCCAGAGTTCGTCCCAGCAATACCTTGAACAGTCCCGCGTAAATCAGAGTGAGAACAACCGACAGCACAACTATAGACGGCAGGGCAATCGTCCAGGACGGCAGCATGTCGGTCAGCTGAAGCACGACGATCGAGAAGACCATGACGGCGGACGCGACCACCAAGGTGTCGACAAGCCTCGCAAATGTTCGAGGGCGTATATCGCCGGGCCACCAAGAAAACCGCAAGGGCATCTCGCTCGCCGATTGCTCCTGGAGGAGCAATGCCGTGTCTTCGGGCTCCTCGCTCGTGTTGACCGGAAAACGGATCGGAGCTATCGGCACAGCAGACATCGTCAGTCCGTCGCCCCAGTCGGGGATCTGAGCCTGTGGTAACAGCGGTTTGCTGGCCGACTCGGCGGTCGCGATGAGCAGGTCAGTGAAAAGCCAGTCTTTCAGCAAGCGAACAGTACGAGGAGCGGGATCGACAAATGCCAGTCCCGCCTGCCCTGAGGCATCCGCCCACTTTACCTGACCGACGATGTCAAAGCGCGCTTTGGGCCGAATGAATTCGAATCGGAGATGAACGATCTGCTCGGGATGGAGGCGGCCCACAGCCTGTATGCCGAGTCCCGTCTCGCTGAGATTCCGGATGATACCCCCGTTGCCATGGTCAATGCGCACATAGGCAAGGGTATGCACCGGGTGCCGGTAAGCACGCTTTTCTTCTATTACGCGGGTTTGGGTCTCCTCCGCCATACACAACGGTCTGGAGTCCATGGCGAGATGGTATGCCGGAGGCGATGGCGTACCAATAACACCGCTGGTACACGATCAGGAGGCTGAACGCTGGAGTCTTTCCTCGGATTTTTCGCTGAACTTAAGCTGACGGGCTTTTTCGCGCGCAATTAATTGGTTGAGGTCGTAGCTGAAAGGCCCATAGCTGCGAAAGCTTTTCTCGTCAAACAGGCGCTTAATTCCGCAGCCTAAGCAGACCTGGTAGGAATAGTCCTGGTAGCGAACCGGCCAGCTCATTTTCTGATGCCAGCAACCGCGCAAAACCGCTACTGCCGCGCCGGCCAACCCCGTGGTTACGATCCCCAAGGGCCAGAGCCAGCGCCTCTTGCCATTTTCCTTCACCTGACCACCACTGGGGGAGAATGTCTGCTATCAGGATATGCTGAAGACACCGATGAAGCAAACACAAGTGCGGCCTGAGCAATAAGAGGCCAGCTAAGCCGTTACTAAAGAACATGGCTGGAAGGCCAAGATTACGTCGGGGTTACGGAACATTGCAGTTGCAGAGTAAGAAGGGTTAAGTTACGGTTTAGCCGTACGATGGCGGCAAAGATAACATAGGCTGCTTAAGAAAACATGCTTTACTGAAGCGCACCCCCAGGCGCTGCGATAGCAAGGCTATGGCCACCAGTCCCCGCGAAACAGCTTTCGAGCTGCTGGAACAGCCGGCACGCCCGACTTTGGCCGCGTCCGCGCCAAAGAAGCGGAGCCTTGCCTCTTCCCCGGGGGGATTGGATGCACTACAGGCGCTCCTAGCGTTCTCCTCTCTCCACGAACAGGTCCGAACCAAACAGATTCGAGGCACAGAGGCTGGTGAAGGCAAAGGGCCATTACAGGGAAGTCCGGACGAATTTGTCCTTTACGACGTTCTTCAGCTGGTTGCTGAGCGCGCACTGGCTCTCACCGACGCCGATGGCGCAGCTATTGCGTTGGTTCAAGAAGGCGAAATCATCTGCCGGGCCGCATCGGGAGACATCGCGCCCACACTGGGCGCGCGACTCGATCTGCACGCGGGAATCTCCGGAGCCTGCTTCCGTGCGGGCGAGGTTGCGCGCTGCGATGACGCTGAAAGCGACCCGCGCGTGAATCGGGAAGCGTCTCTCGGGCTTCGCGCGAAGTCCATGCTGGCCGTTCCCCTGCTTGGCAAGCGCAGCGTCATTGGATTGATTGAAGTATTTTCCAAGGACTCGTATGCCTTCAGTGAAGGCGACGTTCGCAGCCTTCAACTCCTCGCAGAATTGATTTTGGGGGCGATGAAGCCTGAGGAGGAAGACGAACTGGAGGCGCTGTCGCCGGCTCCCTTGGCGCCAGTTCCCTGCGCGCCACCGGTCCTTCCAGTCAAAGATTCCGAAGAAATTCAGGACGGCAAAGCCGAGGTCGATAGCAAGGCAATTGGCGCCACCACCGAAGGGCTCGTCGCCGAGTCCGCGCCCGAAATTGAGGAGAAGGTTGCTTACCACGATTTCACCAGCGAAGCTAAAACCCAGATTACGGAGATTGCACCGAAGGTGTTGCCAGTTCAGCGAACTGGGAATGAATCTCGATCCGGCCTGGTGATTGTTGCGAGCATTATTGTTGCCGCGGCCAGCCTCGGAGGCGGTCTATGGTGGTTTCTGCATAAGCAAGGTGAGAACGCGGCGTCAGAGAGCATCCGGCCTGCAGCTGCAGCGAGCCCGGCCGAGCAGTCTTCGCCGACGCTTCCCGCTTCGCAAACTCCGGTTTTGCCGGCCAGCTCGGCGCTTCCACAACCGTCCCCAACCGACGCGGCGGAGATGAGCCGAAGCGTGCTGCCGCTGGTCAGCGGTGTTCGTCATTGGGAGTCCGGCGACTCGACGACGGTTGTCATCGACCTTCAGGACCAGGTGCAATACGAGGTACATCGCCTGAGTTCTCCTGAGCGCATTTACTTTGACCTGCATGACACGGTTCTGGCATCGGGGATATCCGGTAAAACGATCGATGTAGGCGATACATTGCTGGGACGGATTCGAGTAGCGCAACCCATGCCGGGTGTTTCCCGGGTCGTTCTGGAAACGAAGAACGTTTCCAATTTTTCGGTCAGCCTGGAGCCGAACCCTTACCGGCTGGTCATCGAGATTCGCAGTAGTTCGAGTAACCAGCAGCCAAAGGCCGGAATTGAATTCCTGCGACCATCCGCACCCCCTGCCGGGGAAAAGCTGAGCTCGGCGCTGGCGCCGCCCAGCAAAGAAGACCTGCAGCTACGCGCTCGCGTGCCCCATATGAAGATCGTCGTGGACCCAGGGCACGGCGGCTGGGACCGTGGCGCAGTCGGGCGCCTGGGCGTCACCGAAAAAGATCTGGTACTTGACGTGAGTAAGCGGCTTGGCGCATTACTCGAAAAACGCTTGGGCAGCGAAGTTCTGTACACGCGCCCGGACGATAGCTTCATACCGTTGGAGCAACGCGCCGACCTCGCCAACGAAGCCCAGGCCGACCTGTTTATCTCGGTGCACGCCAACAACAGCGACTATCCTT
Source organism: Terriglobales bacterium (assembly GCA_035691825.1). Classification (GTDB taxonomy): domain Bacteria; phylum Acidobacteriota; class Terriglobia; order Terriglobales; family Acidobacteriaceae; genus Gp1-AA122. Next base: position 3,834 of record DASSIO010000304.1, read on the forward strand.
CGGCCCGCGGAATTGAGACCTACTACACGAATGTCTCGGCGCCGGCCAACTCGCTGGATATAGAAAAGCGCGAGAATGGCACAGCCAAGCTCATGACAGCGGCCGCTGTGAGTGATGTTGCCATGAAAGAGCGCGCGCAGGAGTCGCGCCGTCTGGCCGCCAGCGTGGAGAGCACGCTCTATAACACCTTATCGTCGAAGAACACGGGAGTACGCGATCGCGGTGTCAAGAAAGCAGCTTTCGTTGTGCTAACCAACACATCGATGCCTGCCATCCTGGCCGAAATTTCCTTCGTTTCCAGCCCTGCCGATGAACGTAATCTGCAGTCGAAGAGTTACAGGGAATCTATTGCCGAAGCGCTCTACAAGGGCATTGCTCGCTATGCCGCGGCGTCAGGCCGTACAAAAATGGCGAGCGCGGCGTCCAGAGCCACGGCGCAGTAGGGGAAATCCGAGACAATGGACTTTCCTGATATCTCTTAGTAAGCGGCGCTCATCACTGGCTAGGCGTTTCACGCTGCACTAGTAGAATGCGCCCCACCAGATTTCGGTTGAGATGTTGCGTTGTCCCCCCGGAATGAACGAGAATCTCGGTAGCCGACATCGATTCAATATCCCCAGTTAGCACAGTGCCATCTCGAAGTTCCAGTGTATCGTGCGCTGCGGTTCCCAATTCGTAGCTAACGCTCCCGCCGGAGGCATCGTCATTCGTAATATCCAGCGGAAATTGGCCAGAATTGAAACCTTCTTTCTTAAACCCAAGGACATGATGTCCAGTACCGACTTGAATGAGCTTGGGAGTCGTACCTGAATCTTTGCCATCCACCGTAAGAGACGCGCCCTGAGGAATCGAGTTGACCGTAACAGATACCAATCTTGCCGGTAAGTAGGAGGCCAGCTCCGCGGGAAGTGATCTCGGGCTCAAGGCCAGCGAAACTGGATTACCGGAAGCACGCAGGGTGGTCTCGAACTTAACTATCTCGCCAGCCGCAACATTGCTCAGAGAGATCCAGCCTTCCCCGATCCTTACTTTTTCTTTGTCGAAAAGG
>DASSIO010000305.1:0-8548 GCA_035691825.1 Terriglobales bacterium
GCGGCGGACGTGATGGTGATACCGCGCTCCTGCTCCTGCTCCATCCAGTCCATCGTGGCCGTGCCTTCATGGACCTCTCCGATACGGTGCGTGCGTCCGGTATAGAAAAGGATGCGCTCCGTCGTAGTGGTCTTGCCGGCATCGATGTGGGCCATGATGCCGATGTTCCTGCAACGATCTAATGGGACCTGTCTGGGCACGGATGTTTTGGCTCTTTCCTGAAACTCTCTTCAAACCTGATTTTGCAATTTTGTAATCGGGTAATTCGTAATCTAAAACCCGACTTCTCGCTGCTGGCTCCTAGCTACTAGCTAGAAGCTAGTGATTGCGGCGCTTCGCGCCGCCTACCACCGATAATGCGCAAACGCCTTATTCGCTTCGGCCATGCGGTGGACGTCTTCCTTCTTCTTGATGGCGGCGCCGCGATTGTTGGCGGCGTCCAGCAACTCGTTCGTAAGCTTGTCGATCATGCCCTTCTCACCGCGTCCACGGGCGTAGGTGATGATCCAGCGAATGGCCAGCGACGTACGCCGGTCGGGATTCACTTCCACCGGAACCTGGTAGTTCGCGCCACCCACGCGGCGGGTCTTCACCTCCAGCAGCGGCTTGCAGTTCTCGACCGCCTTTTTGAACAGCTTGAGCGACTCGTCGCCGCCTTTTTGCTGAAGCTGGTCCATGGCCTTGTAGAAGATGCCCTGGGCAGTGCTCTTCTTTCCCTGCCACATCATGGAATTGATGAACTTGTTCACCAGGTCCGATCCGAAGACCGGATCCGGCAGAGTTCCGCGCTTGGCGATATGTCCTTTTCGAGGCATTGTTATGTTCTCAGTTCTCAGTTGTTAGTTCTCAGTTGCGCTCGGCTGCAGTTCAACTGAGAACTGAGAACCGAGAACCGAGAACCTGCCAGATCCTTCGCGTCGCTCAGGATGACCGCTGCGGACTCCCGGCCTCGCGTTCGCTCGGCCTCACGCCCGCAAAACGCGGTCATTTCGGCCTCTTCGCTCCATACTTGGAGCGGCTTTGCTTGCGGTTGGCGACGCCGACCGCGTCTAGCGTCCCGCGCACCACGTGATAACGAACTCCGGGCAAGTCCTTTACACGGCCTCCGCGGATTAGCACGATCGAGTGCTCCTGCAGGTTGTGGCCGATGCCGGGAATGTAGGTCGTCACCTCAATGCCATTCGTAAGCCGGACGCGAGCCACTTTCCGCAAAGCCGAATTCGGCTTCTTGGGGGTCTGCGTGTACACGCGGGTGCAAACCCCGCGTTTCTGAGGACATCCCTGCAGAGCAGGACTCGCCGTCTTGTACCGCGGCGCCTTCCGGCCGCTACGCACCAACTGATGAAATGTAGGCACTCCTGCCACTCCTCCAGCGCTTTCGCGCACGCCTCAGGGGCGCAGCGACTCTCGCGCTTCGACTTGCTTTCCTCTTGTGGGAGGCTGGCCGCCGCTAAGGCCGCCATACTTCTTTCCGGGCATATGATCGCCGGAAAGAGAATTCCATTTCCTTAATGACTATGTACTGCCGACGGTGGCGCCCAGCTCTTGCGAGAGGCACTCCGTTTCGCCAGTTCTGTCCCGCATACCCTTCCTGTCGGAAGGCAGCGCGGGAGTATTTCAGCGAGGGCGTCTCAGGTCAATGATCTGAAACGTGTTTCAAACAGCTCGACCGCATGACTCCAAGGGCCTTGGCGTAAAAACGCGAAAGCCACCTTACAGACAAGCTAGTCCTGGCTCGCGGAACCTTTCAAATATAACAACTCTGCCACCCAGCGTCAATCGTTGCGGGCCGCATCTCACTTTCAGAGCAGACGCTTCCGAACAGCGGCCCGCGTTACTAGATGGTAGCCACGTTTTCGGCCATGGGTAGAGCAGTTGAACACCAGTCGGACGTGGGCCTCGACACTTGTGCGCAGCTCGCGGTTGCTGAAAGAGGCGTGAACTTCTAAACTGAACGTTTTCCTGAATAAAGATTCGCTCGTCTTGCGGCCGATGCAAGGCGGGGAGGGTTCATGGGCAGGTTTGGCTCGGTTTTGTGCGCGCTCGCGACGGCCCTGGTGATCTCCACGGGCCTGGTGGGCTGCGGAAACAAGGTTGCCCCGACTCCGGGCTTCGGAGTTCCGGCGGTAATCCGCCTATCCCCGTCACCGACCGCGTCCATGGACATCGGCAGCACCCTTGGCTTTACGGCCACCGCATTGAACGGCAGTAAGGCGACTCTGGCCACGACGTTCAGCTTTGGTACGAGCAACCCGGCCGTGCTCACGATCGCCAACAATGGCCTGGCATGCGCCGGCACTTGGGACAATCTCGCGACTCCGGTGGTATGTACGCCTGGCGGAGCAGGCACGGCGCAGGTGACGGCATCATCGCTTGGAGTTGTCAGCCCGCCCGTCACGGTGTTCGTTCACCAGCACATCGACCAGATCATAGTTTCGGCAATGACGTCCGTCGGAGGTCCTGGCTCTCCGCTGCCGCAGGGTCCGGGTAACTGCTTCACCGCTGCGACCGCATCTGTGACGACGGCGAGTTCCCAAACCTATCAGGCAAACGCCTTCGCACGGGCGGGTAGCAGTGCGCTTCAGGACATTACCTCTACGGTGGGGCCTTTCAGCTGGTTTTCGACTACGCCGCAGGTGGTAATCGTCACTCCTCTGAGCACGAATGGTGTTCTCAATGGACAGGCGAAGGTGACCGCGAAGACTCCAGGGCTCACGCAGATTGTGGCCGCCGTAGCCGGTACCACAAGCGCGCCACTGAGCTTTGAAACCTGCCCGGTGCAATCGATCTCGCTAGCGGTGACTAACACCGGAGGAACGACGATCACGGGAGCAAAAGGCACGACTGCGAGTATCACTCCGACGATTGTCGACGTAGCCGGAAATCTGATCACGGCGCCGCTGACTTGGAGTTCCTCGACTCCATCTGTCGTGACGGTCAGCACAACTGGAATTGTCGCCAGTCCTGGTGTGGGAGGCGCGAGCATTACCGCCTCATGCATCACCCCGACTTGCAATATTGGCCTCTCGCCTCTGCAGGCGATCTATCCGACGACGCCCATCAGCGCGCTTTTCAGCGGAACGACCGCAACACCGTTCAGCGTCTACGTGAGCACCACCAGCCCGGCATGCGCATCCAATGTGAACTGCACGCCGACGGTGGTACCGATTACCGGCTCGCCCGCCGTGGCAGGGAACCCGATCGCACTCCCCAGTGTGCCAAACTCGCTGCGATTTGATCCTAAAGGCGCGAAGGGTTATCTCGGAAGTCAGAAAGGATTGATGGTCCTGAATCCGGCGACTGGCGGCGGTGCGGTGGGCTCGGACCCAACCGTCACGGGCAAGGTGCTGGCTGCTTCTCCCGACGGAAGAAAGGTCGTTATCGGCGATACAGTCTCAGCCGTGAACCAGGTCTTCGTTTTTGATACGGCTTCAAACAGCGTTCAGAATTTTCTGATTAACGGCGCCACCGCGGCTGCTTTCTCTCCGGACTCGCTGAAAGCCTTTGTGATGGCAGGAGCCAATCTATACGAATTTTCGACCGAGGCGCCGGTGCAGGCGGTACCACTGCCCGCGCCGGGCAGCGATGTTGCCTTCCTTGCAAGCGGGGCGTTCGGATACTTCACGTTGCCAAGTATCAACTCGCTAGGCTTTCTGGCAACCTGCGATACCTCGACTTCCCCCGCTCCGACAACGGTATCCGCTCCCGGTACAAGCATCCGGCCCTTACCGGACGGTTCCGGATTCGTAACCCTGGCTCCTCCCAATCTGGAGATCGTGACAGCCACGGTGACGGGCAGCGGATGCGTGGGATTGGGGACTCTAAGCGTGAACAACGGCGTCACTCCGTTTAGTATCGGGCTCACGTCGGCGCCGGTTGCGTTTCTGGTCTCGTCCGACGGGCTGAAGGCATACATCGTGACACAGACCCAGGGCGTAATCGTTTTCCAAATTCCCAACCGGGTGCTGGGTTCCCCCCTGGTGTTGGCGGGCAACGCAACACCGATTGCTGCAGACCTGTCTCCTGATGGGCAGACGCTTTATGTCAGCACGAATGACAATTTGATTCACGTGATCGACACGGTCTCGGGCTCCGACATTCAGCAGGTGTCGGTCCCAGCCTCAAGCTTGTGCCACGTCAGCACCGGGGGCCCGGCTCCTTCCTGCCCGCCGGATCTGCTGGCAGTTAGGCCGTGAACGATTGGTTCGTCGTTCCTGGTTCTCAGTTCTCGGTTGTCAGTTGAAAACCCCGCCCCTTATACAAATTCAGTGTCTATGCGGTTCTGAGCGGCGCGGCTGAAAAGCTGCGGAAGAGATCATCTGATCGAGGAAGCGCAAGGGCCGGGGCTGAAGCCCTCGTGATTTGGGACAACTAACGCGGTCCTGAAGGACCGCTCTTCCTCGGTAATCCATGAAATTCTGACTTTTTCCGCAGCCTTGAAGGCCCAGCATCATGCGGTTCTGAGTGATGCGGCGGAAGCTCGGCCTCTCATACCGGATTTGCAGGCCAGCGGCTGAGAACGGATACCTGGAAACTGAGAACGGAGAACGGAGAACGGGAACTGAGAACCAAGAACGAAGAACCAAGAACGAAAAACGAAGAACCAACCTACTTCTTCTCCAGTTCTTTCGCGACGCTATCGAGGACGCCATTGATGAATTGTGCGGATTCGGGGCTGGAGAATTTTCTGGCAATTTCGATGGCTTCATTGATGACGACGGGTTTGGGAGTGGTGGGATATCCGAGAAATTCGGCGACACTGCCGCGCAGCAGGTTCCTGTCAACCGCCGCCATGCGGTCCATGCGCCAGTGTTCGGCATGACGCTCGATCAGCTGATCGATCTCGGGAGCACGGTCCGTTGCCACGCGAAACAGATCATCAGCAAACCCGCGGGCGTCGGCGTCAACGTTGGTGCGCTCCCGCCAGAAAGTGCGGCGAACGTCATCGAAGCCCTGCTTGCCCATATCGGATTGAAACAGCATCTGCAGCAGCAGTTCGCGGGATTTGCGGCGGGTACCCATGGAAAACAGTCGTTAGTCCTCAGTCGTCGGTCGTCAGGGAAAGTTCTCGGTTCTCAGTTTAACGCGAGGGAAAGTTCTCAGTTGTCAGTTCTCAGTTCTCAGTTCTCAGTTTAACGCGAGCAGGGAAAAGTTCTCAGTCGTCAGTTCTCGGTTCTCAGTTTAACGCGAGCGAGGTTTGCGGGGAGACTTTGAGGTTCTGCTCATGTTTATCTTGCGAGCGCGACTTGAGTTGTCATTCCGAGCGGAGCGAGGAATCTGGTTTTTTTTGCTGAGTGCTGAATGCTGAGTGCTGAGTGCTTTGTTCTTGCTGAACGCTGACGACTGACGACCGAGGGCTGACTTTTTCAGATTCGCCATCTCGACTGCAGCCAGCGCAGCTTCAAAACCTTTATTGCCGCTTTTCAGACCGGCACGGTCGATGGCTTGTTCGAGTGTGTCGCAGGTGAGAACGCCAAACGCGTGAGGAACCCCAGTTTCCTGGGCTGACTGGCCGATACCGCGCGTGACTTCGTTGGCAATGACGTCGTAATGCGCGGTGTCGCCGCGAAGAAGGCAGCCGAGGCAGATGATGGCATCGTATTTGCCAGTTTCGGCGAGGGTGCGGGCGGCGGAGGGAATCTCGAAAGAGCCCGGGACACGAACGATGTCGTAGCCTTTGAACTGCTCAACTCCCGAGCGGACTAGTCCATCAATTGCGCCTGCAACCAAGCGCTCAGTGATAAATGAATTGAACCTACTTACAACGACGCCGAAGTGCTTACCTGCCCCACTGAGACTGCCTTCTTCACCTGAGTAGTCTGTGTCCGTTATACCCTCATGGACCCTCGCTCCCATGATCATCAGGCGAGTACCGCCTGCTAGAGTGACGGTGAAATGGCAAACATCGTGGCTAAGCTCAGGCCCCGAGCCCTCTTCTGAGATGTCCAGATTCTTGCGTTTGACAATTACTTTCGCAGTGTCCGGGTTCTGTACCCAAAGAGTAAGATCGACATCAGTCCATGGTTTCTTACGGAATATCAGGTCTAGCTTATGCCGCGTGGGCAGAAACTCAGCGGATCTGGCATTCTCGTCCTCACTGACGAATCCTTTGCGCAGTCCTAACGTTTCCAATAGCTGAACGAGAATTTCAAAGTCCTGCGCTGACTTCGCCCGCGCCGTCAGATGCACCCACTTGATCATCTTCCTTGAATTCGCGGGCGAGGGCGCCCGCGCCACACCAGCTATTTTCCCTTGAACTGGGCCTGCCGCTTTTCCAGAAACGCAGTCGTGCCCTCTTTCTTATCTTCGGTCGCGCAGCATACTCCGAACAGTGTCGCCTCGAGATATAGGCCTTCTGCCAAGGTCATCTCCATACCTTTATTTACCGCCTCCATGGCGTACTGCACGGCGAGGGGCGCGTTGGCAATGATCTTCTGGGCGATGGCTTCGGCGCGATGAATCAAGTCGGCCGGGGCGGTGACTTCATTCACCAGTCCGATGCGATGCGCTTCCTGGGCAGTGATCATCTCACCGGCTAGCACCAGCTGCATGGCAACACCCTTGCCCACCAGGCGCGGCAAACGCTGGGTGCCGCCGTATCCGGGGATAATGCCCAGCTTAACTTCTGGCTGGCCGAGCTTCGCGGTTTCACTCGCCAGACGCATGGTGCAGGCCATGGCGATCTCGCACCCGCCGCCGAGAGCGAACCCGTTGATGCAGGCGATCACCGGCTTCCCGAGATTCTCGATCAGGTTCAGCACCGACTGTCCGCGATGCGTATATTCCTTGCCGGAAACGGCATCATGCTTGGCCAGTTCGGCAATGTCGGCACCTGCAATGAAAGCCTTCTCGCCCGCGCCAGTCAGGATCACAACGCGGATGCTGGTGTCGCTTTTCAGATCGTGAAATGCCGACCGCAACTCTTCCATGGTCGCCATGTTAAGCGCGTTCAAAACCTTGGGACGGTTGACGGTGACGTAGGCGATGGCGCCTTTTTTCTCGAGGAGGATGTTTTCGTAGTTCATAAGAGCCTCAGCCACGGATTTTCGCGGAAGTGCACGGAAAAAGATAAAACCTACCACAGAGGCACAGAGGACACAGAGAAAACACTTTAATTCATAAAAGGCAAAGCCGATAATCGAGCTCTGCTTGAAACTGAAAACCTGAAAACTCGAAACTCTCTTCAGAATTTTCCGGGCACGGGATTGTTGGGATCAGTGTAATCGTAAAACCCCTTGCCGGTTTTTCTACCGTACCAGCCGGCCATCACCATGCGCTTGAGCAGCGGAGGGGACGCGAACCGCGGCTCCTTGAACTCGTCAAACATCACATGGGTGATGTAGTAGGTGGTGTCGAGGCCGACGAAATCGAGCAGCGTAAAGGGCCCCATGGGGTAGCCGCAGCCCAGCTTCATGGCATTGTCGATGTCAGGAATGGAGCCGACACCTTCTTCGTACGCCCGCACCGCGTCGAGGAGGTAAGGCACCAGTAAGCGGTTAACGATGAAACCGGTCTTGTCGCTGGTGCGCACCGGAACCTTGCCCAGCTTCTTGGCGAATTCATACGCCGTGTCGTAGACCTCAGGGGCGGTGGCAATTGTCTTGACCACTTCCACTAATTTCATCAGCGGCACGGGATTGAAGAAGTGCAGGCCGATAAACCGCTCCGGGCGCTTGGTCGCGGAGAGCAGTTCGGTCACGGAGATGGACGAAGTATTGGTCGCGAAGATGGCATCTTTCTTGACGATGGGATCGATCGCCGCATACATCTGCTTCTTATCCGGGACATTCTCGATGATGGCTTCGATGACGATGTCACAATCAGCGAGGTCCTGCTTGTTCGTCGTACCTTTCAGGCGAGAGCGGATCGCGTCCGGCGCTTCCTTGATGGTGCCCTTTTCTGCGAACTTTGCCAGGGATTTCTCGATTCCGGCAAAGCCTTTGTCAATGAATTTCTGATCGACTTCCAGTACCGTAACGTTGAATCCCGCGGTCGCGCTCACCTGCGCGATGCCCGATCCCATCAGCCCACAACCGAGTACGCCTACTTTTTTTATTTCCATAGAAAGACCTTTTTCACCACAGAAAACCCTTTCACCACAGGGAACACAAAAGAACACGAAAGAAATTCCTTTTCGTGAACCCTTACAGACCTTTTCATGCCCTTAACTAAGAGGGCGCAGAAATTTCACCACAGAACAAAGACTTGACCACAAAGGAGGAACACAAGGAATTTCTTCGCATGCGCGTACGGACGTTGCGTGTCCGTAAAAGTTATTGTCACCACTGGTCCAGTTGTCAGATGTAAACGGTATTAAAGCGAAAATCCTGACGACTGATGCCCGACGACTGACGACTGTCTTCACACCGGCTCTTTCAAGCTCTCCACGACCACGGCGATGCCTTGCCCGCCTCCGATGCAGGCGGTCGCGAGCCCGTACTTTTTGTTGCGCCGCCGCAATTCATGAAGCAAGGTGATGACGAGACGCGTACCGGTGGCGCCGAGCGGATGTCCCAAGGCGATCGCGCCGCCGTTCACATTGACTTTC
>DASSIO010000306.1:0-5411 GCA_035691825.1 Terriglobales bacterium
TGGGACTTTGATCTTGATATCGGCAATCCGGAAGAAAGTTCAGTCGATCCGATCCAAATCTGGAATAAGACTTGTTATTCCTGCCACGTGAGCCAAGGTCAGAAGAAATTTGAGCTTGAAAATCTTCGTTATCGAACGACGTGGCGGGACCTGGGAATCAACTGCGAAAGCTGCCATGGACCTGGAAGCGAACACATCGCGACTGCCAAGAGCGCGAAGGTGCTGGACGCGGCCACCCGCGCGCGCCTAAGGGGCTCCATTCTCAACCCGGCCCGATTGGACGCAGCAGGGAGCTCGGCAATCTGCGCGCAATGCCACTCGTTGCGCGATGTCTACGCTGATAACTTCAAGGCAGGATCGAACTACGACGACTTCTTCACGCCGGTAATGGAGTACCGCTTGCCGGCTTCTGAGGATCCAGCATACTGGCCTGACGGGAGGCCGAGGCAAATTTCGAACGAAGCGCTTGCGCTGTGGCAGAGTCAGTGTTTTCTCAAAGGCGGCGCAACCTGCACCACTTGCCATTCCCATCCTCACAATGTGGACGTTGATCGCAGCCCGCAGCTTCGGCCAGACAACAACGGTCTTTGTATGGACTGTCACACGGCGATTGCCGCAAACATTTCCGCGCACACGCATCATCCTCCAAAGAGTTCAGGCAGTTCGTGCATGGAATGCCACATGCCGGCCACCGTGATCGGCCTCAAAACGCGAATGCGCGATCACTCGATCAGCATACCGGTTCCGGAAAATACGATTCGACACGACATACCGAATGCGTGCAATCTTTGCCACCGTGACAAGGACGCGGCGTGGACCGTTCGCCAGATGCATGCGTGGTACGGCGACAAGTCGCGGCAGAAATATATGGGCCGCGCCGATGCCTTCTCGCGGGCCCGCCAGGGGGATCCGGCTGCGATTCCTTCCTTGCTGGAGATCCTCGCCGATCCAACAGGAGGGCCCTTCATTCGGGCCAATGCCGCCGGCTACTTAGGAAGTTTTCCAAACGATCCAACGGCATATGATGCGCTCGTCCACTCTCTTGCGGACCCGGCGCTGCTCGTACGCTCAACTTCGGCGACCGCTCTAAAGCCCAGCCCGGCTCAGCGCGAGTCGCTCGCGATTGACCTTGTCACTCTGCTCAAAGATCCCATGCGCACGGTTCGAATGAGCGCGGCGATCGCCATGGTCGCTATGGGAGTGCGCCCATTTCCGGGTGAAGACGGCGAGCGCTACGAACAGGCAAAAGCGCTGTACCGAGCACGTGCGGAGCTCAATTCAGACGATGCTCAACAACAACTGGCTGCGGGAAAATTCTTCTTTTTATCGGGGGACATGGCCGGCGCGGCGGATGCCTTCCGCGCGACGTTGAAGCTCGACCCGTCGATCCCGGCACAATACTACCTGGCCCGGTCGCTTGCTGAAAACGGCGACTACCAGTCTGCGCGCCAAGTTCTCGATGCCATTCCGCGCGACGACCGGCAGTACGATGCTGCGCAACGGCTGCTTGCCGAGATTGCCACCAAAGAAGCCAGTCGTGTCGAGCCGCAGCCGAACAGCGGAGGAAACAAGGGAGCCACCGACGCCCAAGCTCAGTTTCTCGAAGGTCAGGTCCGGTACGAGAGCGGACAATATGGCGCGGCTCTGAAGGACATGGAGCAGGCGCTTCAGCTTGCGCCAAGCGCGGAATGGGCAGCGAAGGCTCAGATCTATCGCGCCATCAGTTTGGAAAAGATGGGGCGCGCGGCCGAAGCAGAATCGGCCATGAAAGCACTTTCTGAGCACCCCGAGGCGCGTCAGAATGTCGATTTCCAGCTTGCTTATGTCGAGTTGCTTTCCGAGTCCGGTCGGTCCGAGGAAGCGTTGAAGCGCGTCGATGACTTGATAGCTGCTGTTCCGCAAACGGCGAAGGCCTATTTCTGGCGCGCCAAAGTGTTGCTCGAGCTCCGTCGAATCGGCGAAGCGGCGGGCGCCGGCGAGGAAGCCGTCCGCCTGCTCCCTGAGTTTCCCGGAGCTCACAATCTGCTGCTCAAGATTTATCAGACGCAAGGACGTGCCAAGGAGGCCGCACAGCAAGCGCAATGGCTACACGACTATCAGCTGCGCAAGGACTCACACTGATCTTGCTGTTGTCCGCGGCTGCCGCGGACGTGGGCGCGCAAATCCGCTTCGAAGATGTGGCCGCTAAGTCCGGACTCAAATTCGAACTGCGCAATGGCGCCATCGGGGAATTCCACCAGCCGGAGTTGATGCTTGGTGGCGTGGCCGTACTCGACTATAACAACGACGGCTGCATGGATATCTTTTTCACCAACGGGGCGGCAATGCCGTCGCTCAAGAAAACCGGCCCGCAGTTTTTCAATCGACTCTTCCGCAACAACTGCGATGGCACTTTTACGGATGTTACGGAGAAGGCCGGTGTCGCAGGCGACGGCTACTCCATGGGAGTTGCCGTCGGGGATTACGACAACGATCGTTATCCCGATATCTTTGTCGCCGGCGTGAACCGGAACATCCTCTATCACAACCGAGGCGACGGAACGTTTGAGGATGTCACGGAGAAAGCGCACCTGGGTGGTATCGATCCTCGTTACGGCAAGCTCTGGTCGGTTTCCGCCGCCTGGGTTGACATTGATAATGATGGCTGGCTTGACCTCGTTGTGAGCAATTACGTGCAGTGGGATCCGAAGGTCGAGCCCAAATGCGGTACCGATAAGAAGCCACTCTACTGTCATCCCGGCGCCTATCACGACACTCCCAACCAGCTCTTTCGCAACAACCACGATGGGACTTTTACGGATATTAGCGAGTCGTCCGGACTCGGTTCGCATTTCGGCAAAGGCATGGGAGTGGCCGTCGCCGACTACGACGGCGATGGGCTGATGGACATTTTTGTTGCCAACGATAGCGTGCCGAATTTTCTTTTTCATAATCTCGGCCACGGTAAGTTCGAAGAAGTCGGAATGCTTGCCGGCGTGGCGCTCGATGATAACGGGAGGCCCGTAGCCAGCATGGGTGCTGATTTTCGCGATTTCGAGGATGACGGCCGTCCCGGGCTGATCTTTACCGCAATGATCAACGACACTTTTCCAGTCTTTCGCAACACGGGCAAGTCCCCCGTCTTTGAGGATGTGACCGCGCGCTCGGGTCTCGCTGCTGCCACGCGGGCTCTCACAGGATGGGGAATTGGCTTATACGATTTCGACAACGATGGTTTCAAGGACGTCTTCACTGCCAACGCCCATTTTCCCGCTATCGAGGAGTCTCTCGGCACCGAGGCGGATCTGCCGAACTCCCTATTTCGTAATCAAGGCGGCCGCTTCGAAGATGTCTCGAAGACCGCAGGCCCCGATTTCCAGCTTGCGGGTCAATTTCGAGGAGCAGCCTTCGCCGATTTCGATAACGACGGCCGGATCGATGTTGTTGTTTCCAAAGTAAATGGACCGGCGCGGCTCTTTCACAACGTAACCTTAAATACAGGACACTGGCTCGCGCTAAAGCTTACAGGCACCCGCAGCAATCGGGATGGGATTGGCGCCAAAGTCGAACTCACTCTGCCCAGCGGCCAAAAGCTCTATAACCATTGCACGACCAGCGTTGGGTACGCCTCCTCGAGCGAGCCGCTAGTGCGCTTTGGACTGGGCAAAGAAACGGCTGCCAAGTTAATCGAAATTCATTGGCCCAGCGGCAAAGTGCAACAACTACGCGACGTCAAACCTGATCAAGTTCTGAAAGTTCGCGAGCCCTGATTGCGTACGAATATTTCTCGTCATAGGCATGAACCGGGTATTCGATGTGACGCGGAATTTCGAGCCCGGGAGCGATCAGCGGCTTGGAGGACTCGCCGGCAGCACGGGCCGAAAAGCTGACATAATGCCAGACGCCGTGCTCCCGGGTCGAAGGGAAGTGGCTTTCTCTGTGTTGGAGGACGAGACTACATGAAAGCAGCCGTACTGCACGAACTAGGTGCGCCTCCCCGTTACGAGGAATTTTCTGAGCCCGAAGCCGCAGACGATGAAGGTATCGTAAGAGTTCGCGCCGCGTCTCTGAAAGCCGTGGACAGACAACTCGCCGCGGGATCACACTTCGCTAGCCCCCGCGAACTTCCCGTAATTTGCGGGACGGATGGTGTCGGTGACCTCGCTGATGGAACCAGGGTGTTTTTTGGGGGCCCGCGCCGTCCTTATGGCGCAATGGCGCAGCGAACCGTGGCGCCCAAAGCCTTTTGTTTTCCCGTGCCGGAGAGCGTGGACGATGCGACAGCTGCGGCGCTCCCTAATCCCGGCATTTCCGCTTGGCTTGTCCTTACCCAGCGCGCAAAAGTGGAAAAAGGCGACCGTGTGCTCATTCTCGGTGCGACAGGAGTAACTGGAAAGTTGGCGGTGCAGATTGCAAAGTTGCTTGGCGCAGGCCGTGTAATTGCCGCCGGACGAAACCCGCAAGTATTGGAGATGCTTCGCGAACTCGGAGCGGATGCAACCATTCAGCTCAGTCAGGCGGAAGACGACGTGAAGAAGGCGTTCGCGCGCGAAGCGGGCGACGCCGGTTTCCAGGTGGTGGTTGATTACGTTTGGGGCCGGCCGACCGAACTTCTCCTCGCTGCGATTACGCGTCCCGAATTTGCCACGATTAATTCAGAAACGCGCCTTGTCCAGGTGGGCGAAAGCGCTGGGGCAAATATTTCGCTTCCCGCCGCGGTTCTCCGCAGCACTGCGCTGACCATTCTCGGAACCGCTGGCATTCCGTCGCGTGACGTTCTTGTCAGTGCAATGCACCAAGTCATGGATTGGGCCGCTAGAGGCGTCCTTCGAATCGAAACAGAATCTGTGCCGCTGTGTGAGATTGAGCAAACATGGCGGCGTCCGGAAAGTGGCGGCAGAAGACTTGTCGTAATTCCGTGAAGCGCTCCGCTCGCGCAAGCAGAATCTCCCTTCAGCGACACCCGACGAAATCAATCCGTACAAAAGTTGCGTTTGGCATGGCGGCTGCTACCTCGGCCTATCACCGGGAGTGTGGACCGATTGCGAAGACGCCGGCGATCCTGGCACTGAGACGGCCAAATGCCATGCGATCCCTTGCTGCCGAAGCAGTGTAATTGCGTAGCGAATCGGAATGGCGGCGCCAGGAGTATTCGCGGGCACTGATCCCTTCTTGCCAAGGGGGAGAGACACGCCCCGTAACCAAAGCCCTTCCACCAGGCCGACAGCGGCTTGCGTGTTCATCTCAATGACGGGCGAACCGCTCTGGCCTTTCTCGACTGGATGACTCAGCAGAAATACGTCGGCAGCAGGGCCTGACTTATCCAGTTGGGTGGACTCGAACGAAAGCACGGTGCCGGGAGACGTATCTTCGCGCTCATATTCAAAGCTGTGTGCGTCCTGCAGCCGCTTTGGACGGATGGAGAGCGCCAC
>DASSIO010000307.1:0-13444 GCA_035691825.1 Terriglobales bacterium
GGCCTGGTGACCAGCAGCCACGCCGGCTTTGGCGTGGGCGTTAAGTTCATTGGCATGGGCAAACCGGAGCGGCAGATGCTGGAGCAATATCTGGCCCAGCAGGCGACCGTCAGCCGTCCCGCCTCCGCTCGCGCCAGCAAGGCCGGGGCGGGAAGCCTCTAGACCTCACTCGCCCACCGCTTCAAGTTAAAAGGGTGGAGGTGCCGCGGGTTCAGTTCGCCATTTCCCACATTTCCTGGACCACGTGCCAGGGCACAGCCTGGCGGCCGCTGCTGCGCGTGGCCAGGCAGCGTTCCAGGGTCGCGGAGAGATACAAGTGCCGGAAGGGCTTGGTGAGAAAATCCTGCGCACCGTTAACGAACGCCTCCAACGCCTTGCGCGGATCGGGAGCGCCTGAGCACATAATGACCTTCAGGCTGGGCCGGATGTGGAGGAGCTGGCGCAGGGTCTCCAGACCGTCTAATCCCGGCATGTTGACGTCCAGGAGCACCACATCTGGGATCAGACCAGCAGCAACCAGGTGCACGGCTTCCAGGCCGGTCGAGGCGGTGTGCACGCGGTAGGAATCCAGCTCCAGCAAGGTTTGAATGTAGCGCAGGATAATGGGGTCATCGTCCACAATCAGAACGGTGGCGGTCGGCGTGGTGGCGTCACCCGGCATGAAGTTAAAAAAGAGTGCACCGCGTGATGTGCATGCTGGCTGGGTGTAACTCCGAACTTGAGCCGGGTCAATGGCTATTTGCCTGGTGCCAAGCCACGAACGCTCAGCGAAGTGCACGGCATCCACAGCGGCGCTGCCGAGAAATGGTGCAGGTAAGGAAGAGCAGATGAGGGACATGATGTTGCAAGTAGCTAGAGCAATATGCAACACAGACGGCACTTGACCATCTGCTCGATTTCCAGGCGCGGACGCGCTGTGGAAAACACAGCCAAAACCGCACCCGGCAAGGAAAGTAGCTCTTTCCCCAGAGAAAGCAGTTGAGGCGGCGCACATTCCTGGCCGCCGCCTCCACCGCTGCCCGACCGCTCAGCGCCCGGCGCCCACAGCCTTGGCCTCGGCTGGGCGCGCGTGTGACTCCGCCGAGGTTTCTACGACCGCCTGCTGGCGCCAGCCTTCGCCGCCATGATTGGCGATGTACAGGGCCAGTTCCAGCCGGCTCCACACACCCAGCTTGTCGAAAATAACGCGCAGGTAGTTCTTGACCACCTGCTCGGTGGTGCCGATGTTTTGGCCGATTTCCCGGTTGGTTGTCGATGGCCAATATTTCGTGTCAATGAGCAATATTTCGTGTCATCAGACAATATTGCATGTCACTCGGCGCTAGTGACTGGCGTTGCCAACAACACGGTGCTAAAGCGGCTGAAAGACCGGCTGGGCCAGTGCGGACTACGCGACGCTGGTGAACACGCCGCTGGGACACGCCCAAACCCCTGGAAAGTATGCCGAAGACGGAGCTTCGATGGATGGAAGAATGGATTGGTGTTCTTGCCTAGATTCAGATTGTGCCCCCGCGCAGCGGATGCTAAGCTTTCAGCGAACAAAAGGCGAATATCTGGAGGGTATTGCATGACCTCATCCCAGGCCCTAGCTCCACGTCCAAGTACGACCATCGATACCGTTCAGGAACTTTTGGGAACGCTGGTAGCACGCCAACGGACAGACGAAGTGGTGACCTCTGTCCGGCAGATTCCCGCCCGGAAGGCAAGCTTTATGCCCATGCCCGATTGGGTGAGAAGTGCCTTGTCGGAGGCGTACCGGGCAAAAGGAATAACTCAGTTGTATTCCCATCAGGCCGCCACAGCCGAACTGGTCCACGGCGGCAAGAATGTTGTCGTCGTAACACCCACAGCATCAGGCAAGACGCTTTGCTATAACCTTCCGGTTTTGAATGCGGTGCTGGAGAATCCTGATACCCGTGCGTTTTATCTGTTTCCCACCAAAGCACTGGCCCAGGATCAGCTCGCGGAGCTACACGATCTGTCCAAACGCCTCTCTGCCTGTTTTGGCGTACATACCTTCGATGGCGACACGCCGAATGATGCACGCAAGGCGATCCGGGAGCGCGGGCATATTGTCCTGACCAACCCCGATATGCTGCATACGGGAATCCTGCCGCACCACACCAAGTGGATGCGGCTGTTCGAGAACCTGCGCTACATCGTGCTGGATGAGTTGCACGTCTACCGCGGCGTTTTCGGGAGCCACCTGGCGAATGTGCTCCGGCGATTGAGACGCGTCGCGCAGTTCTATGGCTCGAATCCGCAGTTCATCTGCTGTTCGGCCACGATTGCGAATCCCGGTGAATTGGCCTCGCAGTTGATCGAGAGCGAAGTCACCGTTGTGGATGAAAATGGGGCACCTGCCGGGGAGAAGCTCTTCGTTTTTTACAATCCGCCGATGGTCAACCGAAACCTGGGTATTCGGCGCAGCTACATCAACGAAGCTACACGGGTAGCAAAGGAACTGCTTGCCCGCAAACTGCAGACCATCGTTTTCGCCAATAGCCGATTACATACGGAGGTCCTGCTCACCTACTTGCAGCAGGCGAATCCCCCGAAGCCGGGTCAGCCGGAGCCGGTCCGTGGCTATCGTGGAGGATACCTGCCGGGGGAACGGCGGGAGATTGAACGTGGACTACGCGATGGGCGAATCCGGGGAGTGGTGGCAACGAATGCGCTGGAGTTAGGAATTGATGTTGGATCGCTCGATGCCTGTGTGATGGCGGGGTATGCCGGCTCGATTGCCTCCACCTGGCAGCGTGCCGGACGGGCGGGACGCCGTAGTGGGACCTCATGCGCGGTGTTGGTTGCGTCATCCTCGCCGCTCGACCAATTCGTCGTGCAGCATCCAGACTACTTTTTCGGCAGCTCCCCCGAACACGCCCACATTCAACCGGACAACCTGGAGATTCTCCTGAACCATTTGAAGTGTGCAGCCTTTGAGCTACCCCTTGCTCCCGATGAGCAATTCGGCAGCGTGGAATTGCCGGAACTCTGTGGAAAACTTGTGGAAGCAGGATTCCTGCACCGCAGCGGGGGTAAATGGCACTGGGTCCAAGAGGCATATCCGGCAGACACGATCAGCCTCCGCTCGGTCACGTCCGACAATTTCGTCATCATTGACACGACAGGCGAAGAAAACGGCAAGCCGGAGGTGATCGGGGAGGTGGATTTTTCTTCGGCGCTGACCACGGTTCATCCACAGGGGATCTACCTACATCAGGGGCAGCAGTATCACATCGAGAGACTCGATTTCGGCCAACGCAAGGCATATGTCAAGCCGGTGAATGTGGATCACTTTACGGATGCCATTCGCTACACCCAGGTGCGGGTACTCGAAATCGCCGAGGAACAGAGTATCTCCGGCCCGGCAGCACGTGCCCACGGCGACGTACTCGTGCGCTCGCAGGTAGTCGGTTTCAAAAAAATCAAGTTCTTCACCAATGAGAACGTGGGCTCCGGCAAGCTCGAATTGCCGGAAAACGAGATGCACACGACGGCTTTTTGGGTGACACTCGGACACGAACTGCTGGCAGGGTTACCTTTCACCCTTTCCGAGCGCCAAAACGGCATCTTCGGATTGCTCTATGCCCTTGCGTCTATGGCGGCGCTCCTGATGATGTGCGATCGCCGGGACCTCGGCACCGCAATTGGAGAGCGGCCACCCAGCATTGGCACGGACATTGAATGGCAGGCCTTCACGAGTGCGAACGGCGTCGAGAAGGAATTCTTTGAGCCGAATTTGTACCTGTACGACGCCTATCCCGGAGGAATTGGATTCAGCGAACCTCTGTACCATATCGGCCCTGTGCTCTTGAGCCGCACACGTGAACTCATCGCCTCTTGCCCGTGCAACAGCGGATGTCCATCGTGTGTCGGTCCCTCGGCTGATAAGGCCGAGCGCACGAAGCACTTGTCATTGGCGACGCTTTACAAATTGTGCTCAGCAGTATGTGATATTTCCACCCAGCCATAGATCACAACGAGAGTCACTACCGTGATTCGGGTAACAGCAGATCGGTTTGCCCGTTTAAAGGCGCTGCAGCGCCTCTCGGCCCCGGCTATAGCCGGAGAGGGGATCAGAGTAGGCGAGCAGGGCTTTGACCGCACTTCGGACCTTACCAGTAGCTCGGAGCAGCTAGCCCTCATTCTTGGCGCTTCCGTGAAGCGGAATTCCCACGGCGAGCATTTATCACTGCGCTGCTGGCGTGGCGATCCTCCCCCCTGCGCTCCCACAACTGCCGCGCTACAGTTGCTCTCTCCGGGCGCTCCTGAAGATGTCGTGGACGCTCAACGCTGGCTTTTCCTCGATACGGAAACCACAGGACTCGCCGGCGGTACAGGTACCTATCCTTTTCTGGTCGGTGTGGCATGGTGGGAGGGCGGTGGTATTGAAATCGAGCAGTTGTTCATGCGCGAGTACAGTGAAGAGCGTTCGCTGCTCGCGGCCCTCGCGGACCGGATGGCAGAGCGTCCGGTGTTGATTACGTTCAATGGTAAATCATTCGACTGGCCGCTCCTCGAAACGCGCTACCGGATGACTCGGGCCCTCACTGTACCCAAGCCGCTTGCCCACTTAGACCTGCTTCATCCGGCACGGAGCCTTTGGCGGCTGCGGCTTGGTTCCGTCAGATTGTCCCAACTCGAACGTCATGTGCTCGGACGGGACCGCGGTGCAGATTTGCCCTCGGAGCTGATACCCAGGATTTACTTGGAGTTTGTGCGCGGTGGCCGGGCAGAACCGCTGGTTCCTGTCTTCCACCACAATCAAATGGACCTGTGCGGGCTCGCCGGACTGTCAGGCCGCATTCTGTCACTGCTGGGTGAGGAGGGGACGACTAGCAACGATGGACTAGAGCTGTTGGGACTATCTCGTCTTTACGAGCGGCGCGGTGAGAGGAGCCGTGCGCGGAGACTGTACGAAGAGTCCATTGCTGCCGTGCTGCCGAGGGAAGCCGATCGTGCCGCTCGCGGGGCACTGGCACGGCTGGCAAAACGCGATGGAGACCTCCTGCGGGCACGCGAGCTGTGGGAAAGCACGGTGGGAGACTCTCGGGAGGGCTACGAAGCCTACGAGCAGTTGGCAATCTACTTTGAGCACGAGAGGCATCAGCCGTTACAAGCCCTGGCGATTGTTCAGGAAGCCCTGGCTGAACTGCGCCGAGCAAAGCAAACAGGAACGATTGCGCCTGCTACGTACCGCAATGCGAAAGCGCGGTTCGAGCATAGGCTTGCCCGGCTCGAACGCAAAGCGGGTTGGCCGCTGCTAAGTGAATTTCCACCGACCGAGTCTCCAGCCGGCTCGTGACACAAACAATTAGCGGAAGACATTTTGCTGGCGGGGAAGCACTAACGGATAGCTCAATAGAAAGCAGTTCCAGAAAGGCTTCAAAGCAGAGGAGGAACCACGATGAGCCCGATGAAAGGACTTACGGGATGTGCAGTGCAGGGATGCCCAAACAAGCCGGACGGCTATGCCAATCTTTGCGGTCTGCACAAGCAGCCTGGCGGGATCGTGGAGGTTAACGGTAGCACTATGGTGATCACATCCTGGTTGGTGCGGCACGGCAACGAAACCGGCATCGTGCTACTCAACGACTACGCCTTGGGCGATCTTCACGGCGGAGCCGAAGGCTTTCGCGCCCAGCTCCAAGCGCAGGGTTTCACTGGGATCCGCCTGCTGGGAACGTTGGAAGAGTTGGACGCAGCCGAGCAGCAGGTAACGGCTGCCTGGTCCGGGCCGTGGCTCAGCGAGTACCCGTGGGAGAGACCGCGGAGGCCGGCGGACCGCTGGCAACCAGACCCCTGGCAAAACGTGAGCCGTTTCGTCGCCAAGCGCTTCCAGCTTATAGCAGCACGCAAACGGAGCTGAACATGATTGCTCGATTAGCCTTGATCCGCCGCTGGGGCCCGGCCAAGCCCTTCGAGGTACGTCGAAGACGGGCGCTTCGATGGATTGAAGGATGGATTGGACTTCGCCCACGGCCAAATTGAAAGTTGCGACCGTGCTCGCTTGAATCTGTGCTTCGTTACCCGAAAAGCTAATCTGTTCCTGCACCAACTTGAACCAGCCGGTGAAAAGAGACGAACAAATTGCTTCTTCCTTTGCTGGAGGCATGATGAATAGCGGAAAAGATCACATGGACGACCTTCGAACCCTGATCGAACAAGTGGCACAGGAGCTGACTGAGCGATGCCATTTGGAGTTCAATGCGTTCTTGAGTGAAGAGCTTGGGTGTTCAGAGGAGGATGATCCGATTCCTTTGGAGGTTTGCATAGGAATAGCCCAAGGGCTGGCTGACGCCTCGGGATTTCGAGTGGTCCTACAGGCGGCGATCTTGGAGCCCATTGAGGGAGAGGCAAACATGTTTCGCGAGGTCGGCCAACGAGAAGTCGCCGCGGCAAACCCGAGCATGTTTGTGAACTCAGCATGAGGGAGAAACTCAATAGTACGCGGTGGCACAAGCCGGGCAGTGTCAAAGCTCATCTATTCCCTACCTAGAACAACTTGAACCGCCGCTAGGGACCGCCCAAACCTTGCAAGTCGTGGAAGACGGCGCTTCGCTGGATGCAAGAATGGATTGGCTTTTGTGGTTTTTACCTGCAGGAAAAAGAAGCTCGATGAGCCGATGAAAGGATGTACTGGGTCCGACAATCAGTTAAGGTTAGGAAGGTAGCAATGGGTCGTGAATTAGTGGCCAGATCGGACTGCGACGGCAAATTACGGGCTCGCATTCTTAAGATGGCGCGGCACTATGCTGCCGGAGACGAATCTGCCGTAAAACCGACCGTTGTGATGGTTGCCGCCTTCTTCGTGGGACCAGCTGAGGAGAAAATCGTACGTCTCACAGAGTACTCACCAGAGTACGTTGCGGAAGTCGCAGAGCGTCTCCGAGCCTCGCGTCTCTGGAGTGGCGAAGCTCTCGATTATGGAGATTGGAGCGATTCTCCGAAAGGAGCGCTTCGATATGCTCTCGACCTCGCGGTCGCCCAAGGAATCGTCGTCCGGACAAACCATAAGCGAGACGGAGAATACGTCTATGAATCTCGGATCTTTGAAAACTCGAAGACTTAACTAGAAACGGGGCTTATATGGATTGATAAAGTGGAGTTGGCGAAAAGGAATACGACATGAGACGTATACGATTATCAATGCGCGATATAGAGCAGGAGCTGAAACAGCAGACCGGTGTCTCGATACGAGAGTGACGGTTGGTTGATGAAAAACATTCAGTAGCACACGCAGAACACAAGGGGTTCGGAGCAGACGATCATCCGCGCTGCATTCTCGAACAGCAACAGCCGAAGACCTCCACCGCTTCCGCGATGCCGCGGCTGGGCTGGCTTCGCGCCGGTATGATGTCAGGACCTTGCAGGCATGGCTCGGACACGAGTCGCTCGCCACCACGCAGAATTATTTTGGAGCCGTCGCGGGACACGGAGAAGGCCCTCAGCCAGATGCGGTTGCCGTTCTAGCCGTCTCAGGCGCCAGCTATCTGGGAATTATGCCTTGTGATGGAAACCGGACAGTGTGCCAGCCCGCCAAAATGTCCATCCCAGAAATATGCCGAAACCGCTGAACCACCCGACCGTACCTAAAAGCCAGTACAGGGGCAGCAGGTCTCCGCTATAAAAAAAGAGAACTGCGCCCGCGACCATCATTATGAATCCAAGGAGTCCCACAATATCGGAGCGTTGGAGCATCTGGCACCCCCTTTGCTCGCTAGCTCCCCAACAGCAGCGTGGAAGGACAATCACACCGGAGATCACGCCTTGTCTGTGAGTTGGATCACGGGTGTTTGTGATGTGGCCGGGACGGCTCGGAACCCACTCCCGCATGAGATTGCCGTTGTAATGCCCGAAGAACCTAGCAAGAATGCTCGTTGAGTGACGTTATGAGTACCGCTCAAACGCCAAAGGTAAGCGTGTCGAATCAACAAATCGGGCTCGCGTTGCTAGTCGCCTATTTGATGGTTTACTCCGTAATGTTGCTCGCTATGCGACGAACCGCCGCGTTCGACGTCACAGAACCGCTGATGGTCCTCGCGATCCTCGGCGTCGGCTTCACTCTCGCGGCTTGGCTCCTCACCATCGGTATCCATCCGCTTGATTACCCGATCCGGAAGCCGAAGAGCGAGCTTGCCGCTGTTGCGATTTATCTGCTGCCGGTCGTAGCGTTTGTGACGTGGGGCTTGGATCTTCTCCACCGTTACGTTCCGACTGACCCGGGAAACGCATTCGTGATTTTGGTGGCGAAGATCCTCGTCTTCATCGTCGTTCCCGCAGCAATCATGCGGGCGCAGTTCGGCTACGGCTTGTGCCAGTTAGCACCGGTGTCCCAGCGAACCCGACATATCGTCGTAACGGTCGGCATGTCCGTTCTGTTGCTTGCCTTCCAGGCGCTCCTCGGACACGGCCTGCGGGATATTGCGAGTGCCCACCTTCCGGCGTCGGTGCTTTGGTACGGAGTCCCGCTCACGTTCGTGTGGCTGGCCGTGGAAGCCGGGGTGGTGGAAGAGTTCTTTTTCCGGGTGCTGCTCCAGACCAGATTATCCGCGGTACTTCAGTCAGAACTCGGCGCAATCGTGCTTATGTCCGCGGTCTTCGGCCTCGCACATGCGCCGGGTCTGTATCTGCGAACCGGGCTCACCCAAGAGGGGCTCTCTCCTCATCCGTCGCTCTTGATGGCGGTCGGATACTCGATTGTGATTACCTCAGTCGCAGGGTTCTTTTTGGGTGTCCTCTGGGCGCGTACCCGCAACTTCGCCGTGGTTGTGGTGGTCCACGCTGTGGGGGACCTACTGCCGAATGTCATCCCGACGCTTCGATCTCTTCGGCTGCTGGGCTGAACGCTCTGGCCAAAAAAATCTTTCAACCGAACAGTTTCCAGCACGTCTTTACCGAGTACAGTTCCTACGTTACGGGTTGCTGATATTTATTCACTTATGATTGAAACTCTCGATCACGGAGCTGTCCGGGAACTGCGCCTCAACAGGCCGCCGGTAAACGCCCTCTCTCCCGAGCTAATCGGGGCGCTCTTGCAGGCGGTCGAAGTGGCTCCGCACGACGGCAAGCGAGCGCTCGTCCTCTCCGGCTCATCGGGTATGTTCTCGGCAGGCCTCGACGTACCGCTACTCCTCAAGCTCGACCGGTCGGCAATGGCTGCATTTTGGCGCAAGTTCTACGTGCTACTTGGCGCACTTGCCTCCTCGCCCGTTCCCATCGCTGCCGCGATCACCGGACACGCACCTGCCGGTGGAACTGTGCTTGCGCTTTTTTGCGATTACCGAATTGCGGCGGAGGGAGACTGGAAGATCGGCCTAAGTGAAGTTCAAGTAGGGCTCCCATTGCCACCGGTTATTTTTGCAGCGCTGCGCCGCGTTGTTGGCTTGCGAGAATCCGAGCGCCTCGCCGTGCGCGGCCTTCTCCTAACACCTGCCGAAGCGGCGGCCTGCGGGCTCATAGACGAGGTGGTTCCGACGGATCAGGTTGTGAATCGCGCCCTCAGTTGGTGCGAGGAACTCGTCGTGCTTCCCCGCACCGCAATGGAGATCACTCGTCGGCAAGCCCGCGTTGGTCTGGTGGCGCATTTTGCACAAGATACTGCGAAGGAAGTGGCCGAGGTTACTGCCTGGTGGTGGAGTGAAGAGACGCAAAAAGCGCTCCACCGGATGGTGGAGCAACTCGCGATGAAGAAGAAATCAGTGGGTGGCTAAGAAACCTGCCGCGTTGCCCGACAGTACGGGAATTTAGAACATCCATAGAATTTCCCGTACCGCCCCTTGCGCAGAATCATCTTTGATCCGCAGCGCGGGCAAGGAGCAGGTCCAAACTGTACCGGCGCCATCTCTTTCTGGACGGATTTTGCCCGATGTCTCGCTGTCGGTGACTTCTTACAATGGATGCAAAATCTTCCGTAGCCCGACGTAAGAGATTGATCCCGAAACTCATTTATGTCCCGAACCATCTTGCACTTCGGGCACTCCTTCACGTGCCCATTTTGTAAACCTTCAATCGCGCTGTGAATACTCGCCAGTGCGGGTGTCACCGCTATCGAATCATCTATCAGGGCCTTTAATCTCTCATCCAGAGTAGCTATGGGATTCTTGCCAACGTTGAATTTATTGATACGTAGAAACTTATATCCGTAACTTTCTAATACCTTCTGACGGTATACGTCATCCTCCGAGTAATATTCCTGATAGTTCGCCCGCGTGACCACTGCCAAATCTTTGAAATGCTCCCTGAATCCGTCGTATTCGATAATTATTTTCCTATCTGTTTTGGTGCCGTTTCGGTAAACGAGGAGGAAATCGACTTTATAAAGAGGATGTGAATACGTTTTATCAAGCTGCTTCAGATATTTTCCAATCTCGAACTGTGGAATAAGCGTAATGTGATCCTTCTCGTCGCGCCAGAATGAGGTCTGGTAAAACCACGTAAGGACAACGGGTTCCATTTCAGAGTTTGGATCCACGTCGGTCGTGCTCTTCTCCTTCTTGCCCTCGTCCAGCACAAACCGGTAATGCCGCAAGGCTTCCCCGACCGACCCGTGATATTGATCGAGGGGCTTGCTCAATACGAAATTCATGCACTCCCTTGCGCGGCTGAACCCCACGTTCAATCGCTGGGCTTTTATCTTTCCCTCCTCCTCAACATCAACACTACCAAGATCCTTGATGAACACCCCCCACAGGTGATCTTCTAACGGCGTCGCCACCATCGAATAGAAGACCAGGTCACGCTCCTCGCCCTGGCAAGTGTCGAATGTCATGATTTTGAGTCTCAGGTCATTAAAGAAATAGTCCCTTTCCGGCAGTCGGCTGATTGATTCGATTAAAAGCTTCTGCTGGTTGGTGTGCGGCGTGATAATGCCCACTGACAGTTTCGCTTTTGCATCTCTCAACTTCTTTAATTCCTGAATAATGTAGTCAACCTCTTCCGAATTGGTATTCAGTCCAGAGCCGCCCTTGCCAGTGGGGGTCAATTGTGAGAACTGAAGCACCTCATTTATACCCTTGCCTCGGACCTTCATTACCTGCAAGCTATCTTGGTAGAAATATCTATTAGAGTACGAGATCAACTCCTTGTAACCGCGAAAATGCTTTACCAGCTGCGTGTGATAGTTGCTAATGAATTCAAAGAACTCCAGAATTGAGGTTTTGATATTGAACTTCTCAAATCGAACCAGCTTAGAACTGTCACGAGCGACGTAATTCGTGAACACGGTACGAAGATTGTTCTGGTATTCCCGATTGGTATCGGATCGGGCTTGCGCGGCTTTGATATTGCTGAACTGCTTTTTGTCCCCAAGAATTAGGATCTTTTTAGCCCTAAGCAGTGCGGGAAAAGCCTGCGCGATACTGACCTGCGAGGCCTCATCGATTATGAGCAGGTCGAATACTTCCGGCTCCAGCGGAATGTATTCTGCATAGTCGCGAATGCCCGCCAATATGCAGGGAAATGCCTTCTTGAGTTTGCTGAACTCTTCCTTCGGGAAACGCTGCTTACTCCGGATGATGTCCCGAAGTGCCTTCGCAGTCGCCCTGTTGTGCTCGTAGAAATCAATCACTCTGCCATCAAGCAGATACGTCATCTTTACGGTTACGAGGTCTTCAATGGAACTTTCCTGCTCCGGGTAGCTGTAGGAGGGGACCGATTCGAATGAGTTTCTGAGCTTCTGCGACAGCCCTATGTACCGCACCATTCGATCAAAGTCGGCGTCCGGCATTGCCGTCAACTTATTGGCGCAGAGGCTCGAAAACGCGGAGAGCGAAATACCGAGATCCTGAAGAGAGGTGGGGTATTTGCGTGCCAAGTCGCTCTTGAAATATTGGTAATCGTCGTGGATGGCTGCGAGTCTTTGGACTGCGTCCCGCAATTCTGGCTGACAAAGCAACTGATGAACTGGTGCGATAAGGTCAAAGCTGATGCCCAGCTGCTGCTTGAGGCTCTCAATGAAAGAGAAAGTCGAGCCAGCGACCCCAAGTTCAGTAAGGATTTCGTGGGGCTTCTTCGCCGTTGTTAGCCGAAATCTGCAATTAAATTGCGTATCCAAATCCTGCAGCCGAGCGCCCTTAAAAAGGTAACCGACAATCGGGCTCTTACAGTTTAGGTATCGTTGGATAAAGTCTCTGAGGACGCCGAGATCCTGCTCACAAAATCCGGTAAAAAGCCGGATCGCCTCAAGTTGTGGAGTGTTGCAGCCGCTCTCGACAGTTTTGAGGGCCTGAGCGGTCTGGGCTACACGGTTCAACACCTCGTCCGGAAATCCTGAGTCATTCCCCGGATTCTCCCTCCACCCAAGCAGGTGCAGGATTCGCCTCACTTCGGGGTTTGACGGCTGCGACCCGAACACTTCGCTGAGGGTCCGACACAGATTCCGCAAATCCTCTATGTCGGAAGGACCTTCGTCGGTGTTGGTGAACTCCGAAAGATGAATCGGACAGCCATTGCGGTCGTAGTGCAGCTCCCGAGGCGAAGAATGGGATTTTGGAACTGACGGTCATATCGAACACGATTCATGGTTTCAGTGATCTTGTCCTCGACAACATCGAGCGCCTCTTTCTTGTCTGACAAGACGAGAACGGACTGATCTCTCAGGATTGCCTCGAACACAACGGCAGTGATGGTGTGACTTTTCCCAGTTCCGGGCGGGCCTTCAACTGTAATGTATCGGCACCCTTCTTTCGATAGTGCTGATAAAACCTGCCGTTGCTCCGCATTGAGAGGTATTGGACTCTCGAATACCAGCCGATCGACAGCGCTCGCCCCATCCCATTCCTCCTCTACTGCCCCGTTAAAAGATTCGGGCTCTTTGTGAATGAAGTCTTCGATTAGCTTGTTAAAAGCAGCCGCCAAAGGGTTGTCAGACCCAAGCGCAAGCAGTTGGAGAATTTCTTCGTAATCGTTGACTAGGGCCTCATCCGATTTGTCGAACAGGGCGATATAAGCGGCATTCGAAACTCGCACCAAGCTGCTTTTGGCAACCTGCATGCCTGAGCTTGAGATGTCGAGCTGCCGGTCTAGCTCGAACACATTAACCAACTCAGCCAATATCACTGAAACCAAAGCACCAAAATCCTGCTCATGCTGGGCTAGATAAATGATTCGCTCCGATGCGGCGCTGAGTGTGCCTCGCCTCTGCGTTTGCTGATTTACCTCCTGGACGATGTAGTCGAGAGCGCGCTTATTCACGTAGACCTGAGAGTCAAATTCCAGTTCAATCGTGTCCTCATGCCGCTCTATGCTGAAAGGAATGTAGAAGACGGGATATTTGGCTTTGTTGAAGGTGATGTCGCAGAAATACAGATACAGCTCCTGCTTGTCGAGGATTGCCCGATTTCGGTCGAGCTCAAATAGTTCGAGAAAAAGATCTCCTACCTGCAGCTCTTCGAAGAATGCTGCGAGCTTCGATTGAAGCTCGGAAACCGTCACAACGGAA
>DASSIO010000308.1:0-2991 GCA_035691825.1 Terriglobales bacterium
CGCGATGCTGAATCGGCTCGCTGACCTGATCGAAAAACATGCGGATGAACTGGCGCAACTCGAATCCCTGGACAACGGCAAGCCCTATCACGTAGCACGGGCGGCGGATTTGCCTTTGACCATCGCCTGCTACCGGTACTATGCGGGTTGGGCGGACAAGATCCAGGGCAAGACCATCCCTGTAAACGGCAATTATTTTTGTTACACGAAGCACGAGCCTGTGGGCGTCGTAGGCCAGATCATTCCCTGGAACTTCCCGCTGCTGATGCAAGCGTGGAAGCTGGGGCCGGCGCTCGCGACTGGCTGCACCGTCGTGCTGAAGCCCGCGGAGCAGACGCCGCTGACCGCTCTTCGCGTCGGTGAACTGATCCTCGAAGCGGGTTTCCCCGAAGGCGTCGTGAACATCCTGCCCGGATACGGTCCGACGGCCGGCGCGTCCATTGCCCGGCACATGGATGTCGACAAAGTGGCATTCACAGGTTCGACCGAGGTTGGCCACCTGATCATGCGGGCCGCCGCGGATACCAACTTGAAACGCGTCACGCTCGAACTGGGCGGCAAGAGCCCCAATATCGTGTTTGCGGATGCGGATATGGACGAGGCGATTGAGGGCGCGCACTTTGCTCTCTTTTTCAATCAAGGTCAGTGCTGCTGCGCAGGCTCGCGGCTTTTTGTCGAAGAAAAAGCTTACGACGAGTTCGTCGAGAAAAGCGTGGCGCGAGCCAAGAAGCGTACGGTGGGGAATCCGTTCGATCAGAAGACGGAGCAGGGTCCACAAGTGGATCAGGACCAATTCAATAAGGTGATGGGCTACATCGATAAAGGCAAGAAGGAAAACGCCAAGATGTTGACGGGCGGCGGCCGGGTCGGCGACAAGGGATACTTCATCGAGCCGACAGTGTTTGCCGACGTCACCGACAACATGACCATCGCGCAGGAAGAAATTTTCGGGCCGGTAATGTCGATCCTCAAGTTCAAGAGCATCGACGAAGTGTCGGCGCGCGCGAACAAGACCGCATATGGGCTGGCGGCAGCAGTGTGGACCAAGGACATAAGCAAGGCCCACGCTATCGCGGACAGCGTAAGGGCGGGAACCGTGTGGGTGAATTGCTATGACGTCTTCGATGCTGGAGCGCCTTTTGGCGGATTCAAGCAATCTGGAATCGGACGCGAACTGGGCGAATATGGCCTGGCAAACTACACCGAAGTGAAAACAGTGACCGTGAAACTGTAAACGCCACTCGGAAAGTAATCCAAGTGCACCATTGGCTGGAGAAGAGCGCGAGCAATCGCGCTCTTCTCTCTTTTACACGGGTTTTCGGAACGCGTGTTTGGGGCTATGATGGCCCGCATTGTGTTTGGCAGGCAGGCTTAGCGTTTAGCGCCGCTGCACTTTTTCAGACTCCGCGGGAGTAGAATCCCGAGATGGCGGTTACGCTCCGGTCCTACGAACCGCACGACTTCTCTGCACTGTACCGGCTGGATCAGTCCTGCTTCCCCGCCGGCATCTCCTATTCGAAAACTACGCTGCGCTACTTCCTTACTCTCGCGAGCGCGGATTGCCTGGTTGCGACCGACGGCAAGAGCATTGCAGGTTTTATCTTGACAGAAGAAAATGCACCGCTGGCGCACGTCATTACGCTGGATGTCGCCGAGAATCATCGCCGGCGAGGACTTGGCTCGTTGCTGCTGGCGGAAAGTGAGAAAAACCTTTACCTGCGCGGGGTGCGGTCGATCCTGCTGGAAACGTCGATCGAAAATGAGGCGGCTGTTGCGTTCTGGAAGAGGCACGGCTATCGTATCGAGGCAGTGCTGAAGCGCTATTATCTGGGCCGGCTTGATGCTTACGAGATGCGGAAAGTCCTTCCTAAAAGTTCACAAGACGCCACTACGACATCAGGAGAGACCCTTTGAACGAGTACATTCTGTCTGTTCTTTTGGGAATTGTAGAAGGCTTGACGGAGTTTTTGCCGGTAAGTTCCACGGCGCACCTGCGCCTGAGCGAGGCTTTGCTTCACATCGACCTGGCGAGCGGATACTGGAAGATGTACTCGATCGTGATTCAACTCGGCGCCATCGCCTGCCTGCCGGTCTATTTCTGGCGTCGTATCAGCGCTTTTCTATCGACGTTTCCGAAGGGCGAACGAGGCGACCGGACGTCGCTCACGCACCCTCTAGGGTTGACTTGTTTGGCCTTCGTGATCACGGCGATTCCGTCGTACCTCTTGACCAAGGTGATCGGAAAGAATCTGGAAAACCTGGCGGTGATCGGCTGGTCCTTGCTGATCGGCGGTGTGGTGATGTGGGTCGTCGATGCGATGAACGCAAAATCCGAAGCAGCGGGCCCAAGCGTAACAGGTGGAAGGATTCGCACCTGGAAGATGGATGACATGACGCTCGCACAGGCCGCCTGGATTGGTTTTTGCCAGATTTTTTCGGGAGTGTTTCCTGGAACGTCACGCTCGATGTCGACTATCGCCGGTGGCCAGCTCGCCGGAATGTCGCGAGCCTCGGCGCTGGAGTTCTCTTTCTTTCTCTCGATGCCGACGATGGCCGCGGCGACCTTATACACGCTTTATAAGTCGGTGCTCGGAAAGGGGGAGAACCCCATTGGAGTATCCCAAATTTCGCCGCATCAGTGGCTCGTGTTAGCGATTGGCTTTATTGTGTCTTATATCGTGGCATACGGCTCCGTCGCATGGTTTTTGGCGTGGGTACGGAAACACGGATTTGTACCCTTCGCGATCTATCGGATTCTGATCGGGGCAGCGGTGTTAATCTGGGCGTAGAGGCTGGGCGGGTGATTGGTTGTGGGAACCATGCTAAAAAAACAGTTTGCAGCCTTCGCCTGATTTTTTGCTATATTGAGTACTGGTTTGTCGTTCCTCCAGGCGGAGGCGCTAGCGCCAGCGCGCCCGTCGCACCACTCAGCCTTCCCCAACAGCTGAGGAGAACTCCTTGCGTTTTCTAACTCCGACCGGAAATAAACGG
>DASSIO010000309.1:0-15071 GCA_035691825.1 Terriglobales bacterium
ATTCAGGGTCGAGCGTCGACAGCATAGACGAGAGTGAATTGAAAATTCAGGAGTTAGTGGTCGGGGCGCCCGGATTTGAACCGGGGGCCTCCTGCGCCCAAGGCAGGCGCGCTACCAGGCTGCGCTACGCCCCGACATGAACTGCTTTATTCATTCTAAAGCACTTCCCAAGTTTACTCCTAATCCGAGTCGTCATTTTTGACCTCGCTGTGCCAGAACTGTGCCAAATACTTTTACTGAATCGTGGCTGTGCCAGAATCCAGCGGCATCTCATTGGCTTGGCGGTTCATTTTCTCTAGGGCCTCTCGCTTCATCTGCAATTTCATCTGCGAATACTTCTTGAAGACCTTTGCATCGCCCTGTCGAAGGAGTTGTGTAACCCACTCGTCGGCAACGCCGCCTGCACTGAGCCTCGTCGCATAGGTGGAGCGCAGATCATAGATCCTGAAGTAGGGAACTCCTGCGCGTTTCAGTGTGTTCCGCCATGCGGTCTTGAGATTCTTATGATGACCGGACGGATTTTTGTCACTTGGGAACAAAAAGGGCCCGATCCCCGAGATCAGCATCTGGCTCTTCAGGGCTTCGATCGCCAGAGGCGTCAAGGGAATTTCAGCGATACCGTTCGGAGTCTTGGAGTCGGGTATCCAGACGGTGGCATTCACAAAGTCCACTTGGTCCTTTCTCATTGGCGTGAGCTCCTTGTACACCCTGAGTCCCGTTTCCGTGATGATCTGAACGATATTCCGAAGATGTGGTGGAGCCTGTGATTCAATGCGGCGTTGCTCTGACCAGGTAACGTAGTGAGGCCGAAAGAGGCCCCTCACCGCCACTGGAAATTCAACTCCCCAACAGGGATTGGCTTGAAGGAGTTTTTTTCGCACCGCCACGTTCAGCATTCGCCTGAGAACCCTCAGCTCCTGATGAACCGTAGTTGGCTTGAGCACTCCCATTTGCCTGTAGCCGAGTGCGGTCTTGACTCGAACCGTTTTTCGAAGGCGATCACTTAGATAGATCTCGATGTCGTCCGCAGTGATGTCCACCAATTTCCGTGAGGCAAAGGCGTTCTTGAGATGCTTTGCGACACGAAGATTCACCTGGTGTGTCTTCTCCGCTCGTACAGGCGGTTTCGAGTAGTTTTCCAGGAAGAAATCCGCCCATTGCTCCAGACTCAACTTCTCCCCTTTCCGTAATACATCAAGTGCGTTGCCATCTCTGGCTTGAAGCCGTTCCCTCAACAGCCATTGAGCTTCTTGCCAGTCTTGTGTGAAGGTAGATTCTCTGCGACGCGCACCGTTTCGGTCGCGATAGCGAATCCACCAGAACGGCGTCTCCTTTCTTCGATACACCACACCATCATATTTTCTCGATCTAGGCATTCTCCATCTCCTGTTTGAAGGAAGCGCGAAATGTTTCGAGATCCGATTTGAGAAACCGGATATTGCGACCCATTACGCGGAGATGGGGAATCTGCTTACGCTCAACCCAAAGATACACAGATTGGGGACTGACGCCAAGATACTTTGCCGCTTCTCTCACTGTCAGTGGATATTCTTCTTGGGGACCTATAAGGCCATCCCGCTCTTCAACGAATGTGTTTTGTTCAAGTGATCGCCTGTTTGCACTCTCACTTAGTAAAGGAGTTCTGGACTGATGAAACGTGGGGCTAGTTGCAAAGCGCGGGGCATGCTGTCTTGAAGACGCTGTACTCCCGCGCACACCGAATTGGGGTGTACGAAGTTTCATGGTTGCTGGACGGCCTTCGCAAGGACATCTCCTTTAGGTTTTTCATTGTTGTAATTGTTCGTGTGTTGGTCTGCCCAGCGTCTGAATTCATCGTCTTTGCGGAACAACAGTTTCAGAGCTTCGGTGATCACGTAAGACGGTGAAGCATCGATGAACTCCGCATAGTGCTCCAGCTGAGTCTTTACCGATTCTTCGACGCGGGCTTGGACGGTGACGGTTTTTGGTTGTTTCGGTGGTGCTTTCAGAATGGCCAACTGGCTTCTCCTTTCTTGTTCGTACAAAATGTCAGACATGTTGTCTGACAAATTCTCGGGGCTGCCCCACGCGGCCTCGCGATACGCGTTGGCGCGAAGTGCCGATTTGGCCTTTTTTGTGCGGTGACTTTCGCGGAGGCGGTGGTTGCAAAGGCTTGGAAACCAACTCCGCAGGCCGAGCATCGAGTGAAGAAGTTGGCAGTGATGAAAGTGCAAGGCGTGATTTTTACCTCCTTCACCTGAGTCAATTTCATTCTTTACTTGTTTCGTCCAGAATTCGGCGGCGCCGGTGGGCAAAACATCGAAAGGAATCTCGTGGGCTGGAGCGACCCACGATTCACTTTGGCCACGGAATCGTGCGCGAAAGTGGGGTCGCTCCAGCCCAACACGGTGTTTTGCCCGCGTCCAAATTGATCGTCGCGCCATGCGCAACCTCTTGTTCCTTGGGCACTTGCTCGATCGCCAAGGTGAGCGCGAGGGTGACGCATATGGTGATCTGTGTCTTTCATGCACCCGTCACCTCCGGCGCCAGGAAAGCAATTGACGCTCTTTAAGATTGTCGAGCCCTCTACTATTACAGAGGCCTTGAAAACGGAAAAAGTAAGAAAAAATCTTTGCTCTGGAACTACAAGAAACAGTAGCGGGTGTCTTCATGATTGAAATCCACCGACTCCTCTCTACTTACTAGGGAACATCGCGGCGGAAAAAAGTGAGAAAAAACTTTGATCCCTCACGGATCCCGGGTTGCCAGGAAATCCACGGCCGCAGCCCCCTACTTATTAAAGGAACATCGAGAAGAGAAAAAGTAAGAAAAAATCTTAATCCCTCGGAAAAATCCAAGCCGACGGAGAATTCCCGATGACAGCCCCATACTTATTTAAGGAACATCCAGACGGGAAAAAAGGAGAAAAAATCTTGGTACCAGTACATTTTTCTTAAAGTCGCACGCAGGAGCGCTCCCACAGCAGGTGGAGGCAAACTCTGGAATATCCGCTTTTCTCTCGCGCAGCGGAGGCAGCGAACTCGGGAATGTATTCAACCGATAGTACAAGTCCTCGCGAAATTCGCGGTTCCGGACCATCTGTCGCAGGTCGCGGTTGGTTGCTACGACGAATCGAATGTCGACGCGAGTGGTAAGTGTGCTGCCCACCGGTTCGGACTCGCGTTCCTGGAGGACGCGACGCAGCTTGGGCTGAAGTTCGCCCGGCATGTTGCCAACTTCATCGAGAAACAACGTGCCACGATGCGCCCATGCAAAGCGGCCGATGTGCGAGGTGACCGCACCCGTGAACGCTCCTCGTTCGTGGCCGAAAAGTTCGCTTTCGTGCCTTCAACAGCTCATCACGGTTGCTGAACAATCGTTCAGCATGTCCAAAGACGTTTCGAGGGTCTTCATGGCAGCCAAAACTGCCGGATCGAATGCCTTGATATAACGTTCCTTGGTCACGTGCGGTTGTGCATACAGTAGGGTGCGCTGGACCACCTTATTGTTTGCGCCCAGTTCACACAAATTCGATGCAAGGCCACGTCTGAAGCCATGCCAGTCATACCGCTCGAGCCCTAAAGTCTCCACGGCCGGACGGATAAGGTTTGTCCCAGCTTGTCGAGGTCCATGTGCTGCCCCCCCCGCCGGAGTGGCCGTTTTCCGGCGTCCGCGTTTTTCAAGCCTTAAACCTGTGCGTATTAACCGTGAGCGATCTTCGGCAAGAACATCCCGGTTTGCTTCACATGCGCTTCGAACTCTTCACCGAACTCGTGTACGAGAAAGGATTCCTCGCGGCGCGCCTTCACGTAAAAGGACAGCCACGCAATGGCCAGGCCTAGCAATCCGCGCACTTCACCCATGGCCATGACGGTCCCAAGGAGGGCGAGCAGGATTCCCGTATATATCGGGTGGCGAATGACGCGGTACGGTCCGTTGCGGATTAACTCATGCCCCTCTTTCAGAGTAACGACTCCGCTCCAATTGGAGCCTAGATGCCAGCGCGCCCACAACGAAACAGCCACACCAGCCGCGGTAAGCAGGACACCGAGCCATGCCACGGCGGGGCTAGCTG
Organism: Terriglobales bacterium; assembly: GCA_035691825.1. Lineage (GTDB taxonomy): Bacteria > Acidobacteriota > Terriglobia > Terriglobales > Acidobacteriaceae > Gp1-AA122. The sequence goes on from DASSIO010000309.1 coordinate 4,055, forward strand.
GAACAAAGCGCGCCCCGAGCCAACCGTAGCGTGCCTCCGGTCGAGTCAACAGGAAAAAAGCAGCCAGCAAGGGGAGTCCATAACGGAGGCGCTGGCTCCAAGTTGCGCGCTGCTTGATTTTCTTGACCTTGAGCGCCGAGATGAGCCAGTACAACCCGAACAAAACCCACAGTGCGTTGATCCATTGCCCCGATGAAGAGAAATCCATGCGTGCCTCCTTTGTCCCTATGATCCCGCTCCCTGCCGACCAAGCTTTCGCTTCAGGCGGGAAATCCATCCGCGTTCCGCGCGGATCTGATCGCGGAGAAAACGCACGACCTCACCGCCCCAGACTCCTAAATCCAGTGAATCGGAAAGCCGTGCCAGATGCTGTTCACGAGCGGCAAGCCATTCCTCCCGTTGGGCGAGAATTCGGCCGGAGGCTTCGGTATCTAAAAAATGGAACATTCCGACGCGCAAACGGAAACCATTCTCAGCACTGACCTCCTTGCCTGTGAACTGGCTGAGACGCAGAAGAAGCGCTTGCTTACCCTTGCTCGTAAGCGCGTAAACCTCACGGGTCTGACCGCGCTTGCCGGGAGCTTTGCGCTTGTTGACCCAGCCTCTTGCCACAAACCGGCGCAGGAGCGGATAGACAAGATTGTTGTGCATCTCGCCTTGGCCTGAAATCAGCCCCACCTGCTTTTTGAGCGCGTAGCCGTGTTGGGGCCCGACGAGAAGGCTGGCCAAAAGAAATAGGTCATTCATGACTCAGTCAGTCTTGCACTAATAAGAAGAGATTGTCAAGCTCCGAATGCCTCGGTTTTTCAGCCGCAGGGCAGCACGAGGAGGTCGTAAGTCGCCTGAATCGGCTCCGGATTACCAAATTGTGGGCGGCAATTGAAATGCAATTAGCTCAATCGGGCGGTCAGTTTTCTAAAGTCAACCCATATGCTGGTCTGGTGGACAAGTGTTATACGGTGAAAATCTTGGCGCTGGCGGCGTGGACTTTATCGACGAGGCTTCTGCTTCGGAGTTGCAGACGAATTTCCCGGGCGATGCAAAGCGTCGGCACAAAACTAACGCCCGTGAGCCCGCAGCAACGCCGGCAAGAGAAAAATCGTCACCCCGTCGAAAAGTGCGTGCATGAACATGCACGCGGGCAAATTGCGTCGCCACAAGTAGAACAGGGTGAGAGCGCCACCAGCAATCGCCGGGATGAGAAGCCCGCTGGTGAATCCATAGCGGCCAAGGTGAGCGGCCACGAATACAAGCCATGAAAGGAAGGCGCCGAAGCGGACCGAACCGGTCCAATCCGCCAGTTCTTCGAGTGCGAACCCGCGGTACATAAATTCTTCGCAGATGCCCGCGGTGAACACCAGACCAAGCCTCATAGAGAAGGGGACGGCGGCGATACGCTGCAGGTCGAGCATGGATGTCTGAGGGGAAACAAACTGCGTGACTACACCCATCACCAGATACGTGGCGACGAAGAGAGCAAACATCGCTAGAAGGTCGCGAAGCCGGAAAACACGAAGGCCAAAGAAACCAGGAGCGCGCTTCAGCAGGAAAAAAACAATGAATGCGAGGAGGACGGTTACAATCCATTCGATCAGAATCACGAGCAAATCATTGTGGACATCGGCGAGCGATGAACTCTGGCCCATAGGGAGAAAGGGCCAACCGCAAATCAGAAGCAACCCGCAGAGAGTCCATATTCTGCGGAGATTCGTGCGATCTCGGCCGAGAGACGTTGGCTCGTTCGAGCTATTCACCATAACATCCGTGCCACCCTGATTTCGCGAGTTTCATTCCTTTTCAGAGCGAAGGCCTCATGGCAGTGCGCAGAAGCCAGACGATCCTGGGCAGGCAAGAAACAAGTCTGTGGCCCGGAATTAAGTGCCAGAACGCGTGCTGTCCAATAGCGAAGCATCGACTGAAGAGGCAGAGCGCAATAAATTGTCCATCGATGCGCAGTTCATCGCAACCCAGGATGTCAGGAGTTCCGTGAATCCCGAACCGGAGTGCCACCGGAGGCTAGCGTCGCGAGTTCTCGAGGCCCTTCGCGACGACCAGCTGTGGCATGACATAAGCGTCGTGCCTAAACAGGCCGCCTGCCCTTGTGACCGGATCGTTCGCCGTAAGCAGTTTGAGGTCTTCCTCATTTGCCACTTCAACTACGCCAATTCCGTAAGAACCAGCGGGATCAAGCACGGGGCCAAAAAGAAGAGCAACGCCCTTCTCAGCGAGGGCCGTCCAGTACGCGACATGCTGCTGCATTAGCTGTCTCTCCTCCTGGGACATGTCCAAGGCGAAGGAAGGCCTAGGGGGAGTCAGCTTGATGAGAAAATGAGACTTCACTGTAAACCTCCTGATTAAAGGGTGGTGTGCAATGCTTGGTCAGGCCATACTGTGAAGCCCGATTTTATTGCCTTCGGTATCTACAAAATAGGCGATGTGGCCGGCTTCTTTGGAAAGAAACGTCTTCTCGAGTAACACCTTTCCGCCGGCCTTCGCAACACGCGCCAAGACAGCGGAAAGATCGTCACCGCCATCCAGGTAGACCACGACGCCCTGCTTGCTGGGAACATATCCTTTGCCTTTAACGAGGCAGCCGGTATTGAACCTGTCCTTCAGCTCGAACAATGCATAATCATTGCCGCCCAACTGCATTTCGTTCAAAACGACGCCCAACAATCCGCCGTAGAATCGCTGGGCGCGTTTCATGTCCGTCACGGGGATTTCGATCCAATTTGACAAGTGATCCATGGTAGATGCCCTCCTTAGAGTTGAAGCGAAAAAATGTTGACAGCGCTCCAGAAGCCTGAAAGCTTCATCGCTAATCCCGGGATGTGTCTCGTCAACCCGGTATTACATCCGTTTGGAGCGAAGTTCGTATACCGTAAGGTGCAACTTAAATCCCCCGGCTTGCGCCGAGCGGGCCGTATTTCAGTTGGTCCCAACTTTGCTGCACGAGCTCGAATCCACGGCGAGCCAGGAAGCATCCTTCTTGTGAAAATAACTGACGCGAAAGTTGTTGTCGCCCAAACGCTCAAAGACAAATTGTTGATCCGAGGAATCCGGCAGATTGCCGCCGGACCATGTCAATGTCTGGCCGTCCCAGCCTGGAGAAACGAACAGCCTCATGCCTCCAGTACTGTCCTGAATTGTGGAGACGAATTGGCGCGTAGTTGCGTCCCAGCCCCACTCGGACCAGGCGTGGTAATTGAAAGGAGGCTCATCGTCATGACGAAATAGCATGAACTTGCCATCGAGAATCGACTCGAAGGCCAGATTGGCGGAAATCGCTTTTGCATTACTTGCGAATTTCCCGCTGCAATGCCAGCGGCCAACGAAAAAACTGAACGGTCCTCCAGAAACATTCGAACCAGCTTGGGATCGTAGAGAGACAACCGGGGCCAGCCCGAAAAAGATAAGTGCCGCCAGACCGAAATGGATTCTTGCCGCCTTCATTTTCCCTTAGCCCACCCTTCTCGCCACTTGCATCTTGCAAACGGGCATGCGCCGCAAAGTTTTTGCCGGGCATAAGGTAAGTCCAGCTTGCAGCATCCACTCTCGGATGTATTCGACGGGCCGCAATCCAACGCCACTTGCAGCACCAAAATAAAGATCTAAAAGGCCCTCCAGTTGCCCCGTTTCCCGAAGGGAGAGTGGCCGAACCGCGTCGATGACGATTACAACTCCACCGCGTCGCAATGCTGCCGCCGCTCGTTGCATCAGTTCGCGATTGGTCGCGTCGTCGAAGTGGTGCACTACATTCGCCAATAAGATCACGTCGCTCGAACTCGGTGGAAGCGGGACGGTGCGAATGTCCGCAACTCCAAACTGAACACGGCCGGATATCTCAGACGGCATTGCCTTCGCTTCGCGCTCACCTACTGTTGTATCAAGATCAAGCACTCGGGCTTGGAGACTGGGATAGCGCCGGCAAAATGCGAATGAATACAATCCATGTCCGCCGCCCAGATCGAGGAGGTCCTTTGCGTGAGGTGGCAGCGGGATTTTTTCGAGTACCTCTCCCATTACCTGCGCGGCGTGGTCGGCCTGCCCTTTGTGGTAGATTCGCCAGTCTTCCGGACTTAAAGCGGCATGAAACTCGAGAGATTTCCCATTCCTGACGTATTCCTCAAAATTCATGAATCGCAGGTCCAAGCCCCGGTGCAAGACAGCCGAATGCAATGAACCGGATGCTTTCCGTGACAGCCAGCGGCGCGAGGCTCGTGCAGGCGCAAATCGATTCCCCCTATACTTTAGGTATTTGCAGGCAAACAACGCGCGAAGTAGCTGTTCGGTTGCTCTCAGATCGCTCCCACAACGTTCCGCGATTTCGGCGGTCGAGAGTGGCTCAGTTTCCAGGGCGTCGAAGATTCCGACCGCGGTCGCGGCAATGACGGTCTTGGCCAGCAGCAGCGCTACGAACGTATCGATCAGAGGAGTAGGCACGAGTCCGGCTGCGAGAGCGACTGACTCTTTCAGGTTTTGCGGTACCGCGGCAAGACGCATCAGGCATTCCTTTTTGTACTTCTTCGAAGCCGCAATCTCATTTGGTCTGATCAATGGTCGCGACCTTGGCGAACTTTGCCAAGTCCCTTGCGTCGGTCCGACCTGTATGATGCGTTGAAATGAGCGATTCTCGCGCCGGAGCGCCGTTGCTGTGCACATAATGTTTTTCACTGTACTTCTCAAAACTCGCAGTGTTGACCGGGGGGCCGTTCACCCAGCGAGGATCGCGACATTCGGGAAACAGGCCATACACGTTTTGGCGCTGGGCTATCGGGCTTTATAGCAGCCGAATCTAATTTTTGGCCGCAGGTGTGATGGCGACGCGGGCGAAACGCCACGAACCATCCGGTTGCCGCGCGAGCACCCGGATCGCGTTCACGGATTGCTGAACTTCTCGATCGTTCGGCAGTTTCATGGTGGCGGTTATGCGTCCCCACTCGAACGCATGGCCGCTCTCGATCAGGACTTCGTCCCAATTCTCGTCGTAAGCCACTGTCTGGACTTGAGCGGCCTGCTGCTGTTGTTGCAGCAACACTTCGCGGATCGCAGGCTTTCCGACTGCGGGCGCCGAACCCGGCTGCAACAAGACACCGTCCTCGGTCCACAGAGCCACGAGCGCCTCCACGTCGTTTTTCTTCGAAGCTGCTGTGTCCTTCCGGTCCAGTTCCTCGATGGCTTTCCGCTCGGGCGAATCGTCCGCGGTCGCTGTCTCAGCGCCTGTATCAGAGTTGGACGGCACAACCCCTTGGACCTGGCGACCGTCAGCGAAGCGGGTAAGATTGCGCGCACTGTCCTGTTCCCGCAAAGCGCAGATCGCCCATCCACCGCCGCGGTGCCTCGCGACGAGGCTGAACACTCCGACTTCGGGAGCTTCGGCGCGACCGTCAACGAGTGCCCCATCGATCCTCCACTCCCCATCTACCATCACCAAGTCGGGGCCGATCAGCCTGGTATGCTTGATGCTTGCCGACCCGCGACTTCCGCGGTAGCCGCGTTCGAAAGTAGATGCGTAGAATTTCTCGATGGCGTGGTGGCCTTCAACAAGCAAGCCGTTGGGGATTACGAGATCAGCATTGTCCTCGAAGAGCGCGGCAATCGAATGCGCGTCTGATTTATCCCATGCGCCAACAAATTGCTTCAGCATATTGTGGAGGTCAGAGTCGACTGACTCTGCTGCCGCGAGCGAGCTGCATAGGAATCCAACAACTGCAAAGCCAAACGGCAACAATGTTCTACGTTTCATAGAGATCTCCTTGCCACCGCCGGGTATGCTCACGTCTGACGGGGTTTTGCGAGGAGCAGATGACCGAAGCTCTCGCAGCTCGATATTGCATCTTCGGAAGAGATTTGCTAGACCGTTGCGTCGGCCCGCTTGAAAAGCAGGCTGGAATGAGTGGAACTCGCTGCGAATTGCTGCAATCAAAGCGCGAGGGCGTTAGAAGTGGCGAAACAGCGCTTCCGCCCATCGCGCCAAAGTAAGATCGTAGTTTGCCGCAATAGCCGAGAGTGCCAGTGTGTCGTACACCAGGTGGAGGATTACGGAGTAAATCAGCCGGTAGCCGGTGCAGACGTACACGAGCGAATCGATCAACCCGAGAATGGCAGTAAGAAGCAGGCCGCTGGGTCCTTGGTACCAATGGAAAGACGAAAAGATCGCGGTGGTCAGAAGAACGCTCGCAACGGTTGCCCAGCGCGACCAGCCAAAGAGCAATCGAAGGCGCTGAAGAAGGGTGCCGCGAAAGATAATCTCCTCGCAAAGGCCGGCGGCAAGCATCGTTTTGACGATAAGCATGACGGCCATCCCCGGATGCTGGCGAATGCGATCAAAGGAATGCAAGTCGCGGACGTGATGAGTGATCCGATCACAGGCTGGCTGTAGGAAAAGTTTGACGAAGAAGAAGAGGGCGATTCCGGCGAGTATCGCAACAATGATCGTGCGCCATGGCACCCTGCGCAACAACCCAAAGTCCACTTTCCAGTTCTCGGGACCGATTACATTGAGGATCACGGCGAGTGCGGCGGCAAAGACGGTTTCCCAAGTGGGGGCAATCAGGATCGTGCCGAGCACGGCAACGATGACGAATACGCTCCATATTCTAGCGGCAAGTGTGGGAGCGCCCATCGCTGGTCTCCTCCTGCATTCGTCAATATCGAGCCTGTAGGAAAGTCTTTTGCTGAGGAGCAGCCTCGATCAAGAAGATATTGTACTCGGGCAGTGTTTCTAGAGCTGTTGCGGCGACTTGTTGTAAAAAAGCGCTGAAATGAACGACATTTGCGACGAATTGGTGTTTCGTCAACGTACTATGTGAGAGAGAATCTACCTACCGTGTTTCGCAACCTCGAACGCGTGCCCCAATTCTGGGTACTCCAGCTAGTCGGTTGGGGAGCCTATACATCCATCGTTTCCATCGGTGTCGCACCACATTTACGAAAAAGCGGAATTGTCATTGTCGCATTCGAAGCTGTGTTCGTCTTCAGTACTTTCGCTGCCAGCTTCCCGCTGCATCTAGTGTGCCGGCGTCTTTGGCGCAAGAACACGCCATGGCCCAGCGCCATGTTCCGGGCTGTTTTGACTTCCGGTCTTTTGGCGTTGCCCTGTGCGATTGCAGCACGGTTGGCTGAGCTTGTGGCCCTTCGCCAACCGATTACGTGGACCTCAATGCAAGCTGCGTTCGAAGGAGTGCTTTACGCAACGTTTATCTTTATCTCCTGGAGCGGCTTGTACTTTTCAATCAAACACTACCAAGCACTGCAGACGGAACGCGAACGAGTTCTCGAGGCCGAGGCGCTAGCCCGGCAGGCGCGTTTGCAGGCATTGCGATATCAGTTGAACCCTCATTTTCTTTTCAATACTTTGAATTCGATTTCTACGCTCGTCTCCGAAGGGGATTCCACAGGGGCAAAAGAAATGTTGACGCAACTGGCGGGGCTGTTGCGCTCGACACTCGAAGAAGATGTCCTGCAGGAAATTCCTCTACGGCGGGAAATCGGCGTAGCCCAGGAATATCTCGCAATCGAAAAAGCGCGCTTGGGCGAGCGGCTTAACGTGGAGCTGACGATCTCGCCGGAAACTCTCGAAGTCCTGGTCCCCGCTCTCCTGCTCCAGCCTCTGATCGAAAATGCGATTCGCCACGGTATCGTGCCGCGACCGGAGGGGGGCACTGTCCGAGTCGAAACGTGCTTGGTCGGGGAGCGTTTTCGCGTGAACGTTTCAGACGACGGAGTCGGCGACCAATCGTCGAACGGGCAGGGAGAAAGGACTCGCGGGGGCATCGGCTTGGCGAATACCATCGAGCGGCTTCGCGTTCTCTACGGAGCCGATCATCGCCTGGTAGTGAATTGGCCCGCGGAAGGGGGATGCCGGATCGAAGTGGAATTTCCCGTTACGCTCTCGAATCCTGACGATCGTGAGAAGTGAGAAATCAGATGCGCGTTTTGATCGTTGACGACGAACCTTTAGCGCGGCGCGGCGTGAGAAATCGCCTGAAGCAACATTCCGATGTCGAAATCGTGGGCGAATGCGCGACAGGCAGAGCAGCTATCGCGGCGATCCGGGCCCAATCACCGAATCTCGTGTTCTTGGATATCCAAATGCCCGATATGAGCGGTTTTGAGGTCCTGCGGAGTCTCAATCCGAACGAAATGCCCGCGGTCATTTTCCTCACCGCTTACGACAAGTACACTCTGGAAGCGTTTGGCGTACACGCACTAGACTATCTACTCAAACCCATTGACGACTCGCGCTTCGAGAGCGCGCTCAAGCATGCCCGCCTCCAAATCGAGAGTCGGGCCTTCCCCGATCTTGAACGCCGCATTCGAGAACTTTTGAAGGCCGCCGGTGCACCCCAGCTCGACCGCTATGAAACTCGGTTCTCGGTGCGAACCGGCCAAAAGATCGTTGTCGTCCTGGCCAACGACATTGATTGGATTGAAGCCTGCGGCGATTACGTGAATCTTCATGCGGGGAATCGAACTCATCTCTTACGACAGACGATGAACAAAATGGAATCGCAATTGGATCCGACGCGATTTCTCCGGATCCACCGTTCGACTATTGTGCAAACTTCCAGGATCCGGGAACTCGTTGCGCTCGACAATCGGGAGTTCCTACTACGTCTGGCAGACGGCAAAGAGTTGAAGACCAGCAGGAGCTACAGCGATCGAATCGATAAGTGGCTATAGCACGAAAAAGGCTGGCGAAGCTCGAATCAAGAATTCGAGCAGCGCGAGTTGAGAAAGCAGTGATGTAGATGACGGCACCCGGGGGAAACCGTGATTAGGGACGATCGGAAGCTGGCTGCACTTTTGTTGCTCTCTCTGGCGTGGAGCACCCCGGCGGTCGCGCAAGAAGGAAGACTGGAGGGCGTGCGAGTGCACGCCGTGTCCCTCGAACGGAATCTGCTTGGCGACTCGGCCGACAAGCGCGTGCTGATCTACCTGCCACCAGATTACGACACTGCAAAAAAGAAGAGATACCCCACAATTTACATCCTCCATGGATTTTCCCTGGGTTCCAGTCTGCTCGACGACTGGGGAGCGGTGACGAAAGAGTGGATGGACAAGCTCGTCGCAGCCGGCCAAATCCAGGGCATGATCGCCGTCATTCCCGACGGGCAGAATGCTTACCGCGGAGGGTTCTACACAAACTCAGAAGCCGGGGGAGGATATGAAGACTACGTCGTGAAGGATCTGGTCGCCTACGTGGACACTCACTACAGGACAATACCCGAAGCGGGAAGCCGTGGAGTCGGCGGACATTCGATGGGAGGCTACGGGGCGTTTGTCCTGGGGATGAAGCACCCGGATGTGTTCAGCGCCACGTACTCGCTGAGCCCGTGCTGCATGGGATTCGTCGGAGATTTGACTTCCTCGAATTCCGCCTGGCGCGAAACGCTTGCGTTGAAGACGCGGAAGGATGTCGAGGCGGCGGTGAAGGCCGAAAAGTTCTACGTCGTCGCGCTGCTGGCGATGTCTGCGGCATTCTCTCCCGACGGGAACGCCACGCCACTTCTAGCCGACGAGCCATACTTACTCCGCGACGGCAATCTTGTGCCGAGAACCGGCGTGATCGCGAAGTGGGAGGAACACTTCCCGGTAAATCTGGTCGAAAAGTACCGCGTGAACCTGTTGAATTTGCGGGGCATCTGGCTCGACTACGGAACGAAGGACGAGTTCTCGCACATTCCCATCGCTACGAGCGAGTTGTCCAGCAAACTGGCAAAGGCAGGCATTCCCCACACGTTTGAAGTATTTGAAGGAACTCACGACAGCAAAGCTCCCGAACGAGTGGGAGCCAGGATGCTGCCGTATTTCTCGAGGCTGCTGTCGGGAGAAGCGGCAGCGTCAAACGCAAACAAGTGAATTGCAAGTCTCAACCAACCGGCCGAAGAGGCATCTTTGTTCAGCGAAGATGGCAGCGAGGGCGCTTCGGGGAGAGGTAAGAAGTAAAGGCAAGTATCCTTCGCCCCGAATCGTGCTCGACGCTGCGCGGACCCGTCGTGCAGCAGATGCGGCGTAGTTATTCGAATCTAAGCGCCTCAATCGGACTTATTGAGGCGGCCTTGCGTGAAGGAAGGAGAGTGAAGGCCAGGTTGAGAGACGCCGAGGCCGCAAAGGCCAACAGCGCGGTCTTCTTATCGAAGACAAAGGGCAATCGGGCCGAGTCGCTAATCAGACGTGACAGGGGCCACGACAGGGCCATTCCAAGTAGTCCGCCGACCAATGCCAGCGTTAACATTTCACAGGTCACTTCGAGGAAGATATCTCGAGCGGTCGCACCCAGTGCTCGCCTCGTTCCGATTTCCCGTGTTCGCTCTTTTATTGCAATCCAGGCAATGGAAATAATCCCCAGTCCAGAGACCGCGAGAGCGCTGGCTGCGATCCATCGCAAGAATAGCCCAAGCCGTCCGGCAGCTGCCGTTTGCGTGTCGAGCAAGCTTTTTTGATTCTGAATCTGGAAATCGTCCGCTCGGTTCGGTTGGACGCGATGCAACTGATGCAGCAAGGAGCGGCTTTCGTCTGCCGCTGCATTCATGGAGTCCAGCGAGTCGATCTCCAGCACAATCCCGGCGTAATGGTCAACATTCATGAGCCGGCGCATCGCGGTGGATAGCGGCACGTAGATCTGGCTGTCTTCATTGCTGACATCCAGCCCCTGTCCCCGCTGGCTCAGGACGCCGATCACCGTGAACGGCACCCGGTTGATCATCATGGGCTGCCCTACTGGGGAAGAACCACCGAACAAATCGGAGGCGACGGTATAGCCCAACAGGGCAACGCGGGACGCCGTCCGCTCCTGCGCCGCGTCAAACAGCTCACCTGAGACCACCTGCCAATCCTTAATAACAAAGTATTCCGGCTCGCAGCCGACCACCACGTCGTTTTTCGAAAAGTCTCCTGCCTTGTTCCAGAAGCTCTCTGTCACTAACGCGGAAGAGCGCGTCCGGCTGAGAATTTGATTCTTGACGGCGCGATAGTCGCGCTCAACCAATGTCGTAACAGCGTTACCAGTGCG
>DASSIO010000310.1:0-26576 GCA_035691825.1 Terriglobales bacterium
GAGGAGCGTGTTTGAAGAGCCGACGATCGCGGGGCTGGCGCAGGAGGTGGAGAAGGCGCGGGCGCTGGGCCAGAAGGCGCGGACGCCGATCCTGGAGCGGCGAGCACGATCGGCCGCAGTATCCACGACCAATCCCGAGGCCCTCCTGGCGCAACTCGGGGAGATGTCTGCTGACGACCTACAATGTCTATTGTTACGGCTGCTCGATGCAAAAGAATCTGTTTAGGCCATCCCGAAAACTCAGTCCATTAACCGGAAGAGGAAGTATTTCATCCAGAGTAGATTCTGCTCTTATCGGGAATAACCCTGATAGACACAGGCCGGAAACTCTCATAACGTCGCCATACTTATGCCGTTCGACCTCGACTTCGAGACGCGTCGCCGTCTCGGATACCAGCTGGTTGATACAGTTAACAATTTCTTCAATTCCCTTCCCGATCGCCCCGTACAGCCGTCAGCGGAGCTCAGGGTGTACCCTCCTCGCCTGCAAGACATACCTGAAGTTCCAGATCTCCCGGAAGAGGTTTTTCAGGAGGTTTGCCGGGAACTCATCGACAACGGATTTCACATTCCCAGCGCACACTATTTGGGAATGATGAATCCCACGCCGACGTTCATGTCGTTCCTTGCCGAGTCGCTGGTGGCGGCACTGAATCCTCAACTGGCTAGCGTGGCGCGGTCGCAGGTGGCATCCCGAATTGAAGCGGAGACAGTACGTTGGGTCGGAGAGTTGGTGCGATGGCCGGTTCAATTCAGCGGGACCTTCACCACGGGCGGCAACGAGGCAAATTTCAGTGCTTTGGCCATGGCATTGTCGGCGCAATTCCCGGGAGTTGTGGAGGACGGTCTGGCGAGCATTGGCGCGCAGCCAGTGTTTTATGCTTCGTCTGAGGCACACCATTCTCTGGATAAGTCAGCAGGGTTGCTCGGCTTGGGACGAAAAGCGTTTCGTCGCATTCCCGTCAACGAAAGATTGCAATTGGATGTCGAGGCGTTAGAAGCGGCCATTCGGGATGACCTGGCCAGCGGTAAGAAACCATTCTGTGTTGTAGCAACGGCAGGAACCACCAGCTCGGGAGCGATTGACGACTTGCCTGAGTTGGCGCGAGTTTGCCGGGAAAACGGGCTCTGGTTCCATGTGGACGGCGCCTATGGCGCCGCAGTTCTGTTTTCGAATCGTTATCGCGGTCTGGTTGACGGGATCGAACAATCCGATTCCGTCACGATTGATCCTCATAAGTGGCTGGCTATGCCTTTTTCCTCGGGCCTTATATTGACGCGCCATCCTGAGATCATGGAGCGAACGTTTTCTGTGCCGTGCCCATACTTGCAGAAAGCCACGGGGGAACATTTGAAAGATAACCTGAGCATCAGCGCGCAATGGTCACGGCGAATGAATTCCCTTAAGCTCTGGCTCACACTACGAGTGCACGGTCGCCAGGCTTATGAAGACTTGATCGATCGTCAGATGCAGCTGGCTCGAGAGTTCGCTGAGTGGGTCGACGCATCGGACGAGTACGAATTAGCCGCGCCGCAAGTACTCCCAATCCTCAATCTCCGTTTGAAAAACAAGATGTTCTCCCAATCTGAGATCCCAGCTCTGCACGCCGGCATCATTGAAGAGGTGAATCGTGACGGTCAGCGCTGGATCTCAGGGGCGGTTGTAAATGGACAAAGCGTAATCCGCACAATGATCATCAGTTATCTCACCGAGGCGGCGCATTTGTGCGGACTTCAGGCGGCACTCAGGGCAGCCGTTCCCAGGCCGGCAGTACAAATGATTGCGGCATAAAACCCAGGTGCGTTCTCGGCGCATCCATTGGACGATGCGTGCGGTTCTCTCTCCCGAGAAGCAGGCAAGTCTCAACCAGAAAAGCGCGTACGTCGATCCAGACCAATTTCGTAAGGACGATCGCCGATGGCTGCTGGTGGAGGAAGGCTTTGCCCTGCCGCGCGAACATGAAATTGAGTCTCTATTCGCGATTGCTAATGGATACGTTGGAAATCGCGGGTCCCTGGCTGAGGGAAGCGCCCTTTCCGCCCCGGCTACCTTCATTGCCGGAGTTTTCACGCAGGCCGATACTCCGGGCGCTATTCCAGAATTGATGACGCTGCCGGACTGGACCGGTCTCAGAATCTGGGTTGACGATCACCCGCTCAGCATCGAGCGCGGCGTCGTTCTGGAACACAGGCGCATCCTCGATTTGCACCGCGGGATACTCTGGCGCGAATGGCGGCATCGAGATCCCGATGGCCGCATCACCCGAATCCGAGCATTTCGTCTGGCATCCTTGGCTGACCGCCACCTGCTGCTTCATAGCGTCAGCCTTACCGCCGAGAATTACAGTTCGGCTATACGGTTTGACAGTTCCATAGAAGTTCCCGAAGGCGCTGTTTACCTTGCCGCGCCGGATTGGAAAATGCGGGCCGACTCGGCTCGACCGAACGTGTTGCCGCTCGCCATGCGTGTGCCGGGACGGGATACGACCGTTGCCTTTGGTGTGACCAGCCAGTTGCTGGGATCCAACCTCTCGGGCGGAAAACGGGAGGTGGAACTCGATCAGCGTCTCGTCAGCGAATGTTGCGAAGCGCAGCTGGAACTTGGCGGCGAGTGCCATCTGCAGCGGCTGATCTCGGTTTTCAGTTCAAAAGAAGCCGCGGAGCCGTTTGAGTCTGTCGTAAAACACCTTAACGAGGTCATTCCGCGTGGGGTGCGTTCGGCGGTTTCAACTCACGTTAGCGAATGGGAATCACGATGGCAGGCCGCAGATATTGAGATCGAAGGAGACGAATCGCTTCAGCAAGCGCTGCGCTTTGCGGGTTATCACCTGATTAGCGCCGCCGACCCTGATAATCCCCTTACATCAGTTGGAGCCCGCGCGCTCACGGGAGCCGCGTACAAGGGCCACGTGTTTTGGGACACCGAGATTTACATGCTCCCGTACTACATCTATACCCACCCCCCATCGGCACGAGCCCTGCTGGAATACCGCTATCACACACTGGAGGCTGCCCGTGAGAAGGCTCGCGCGTATGGATTTCGAGGCGCGATGTATCCCTGGGAATCGGCGGATACAGGCGAGGAGGTGACACCGCCGTCCGTCATCGCACCCAACGGCGAGGTTTTGCGAATCCTAAATGGGCAAATGGAAATTCACATCACCGCTGATGTTGCCTATGGCGTTTGGGACTATTGGCAAGCTACCGGCGACGATGATTTTTTTGAAAACTTTGGCGCCGAGATCATGCTCGACACAGCTCGTTTTTGGGCCAGCCGCGGCGTGATGGAGTCAGACGGCGCATTTCACATCCGACACGTGATTGGTCCTGACGAATACCACGATAACGTCGACGACAATGCCTACACCAATCTGATGGCAGCCTGGAATCTGCGGCGGGCGTCAGAGGCGGCACAACTGGTGCAGGAGCGCTGGCCGGACAAATGGAACCAGCTACGCACCCAGCTTCAATTAACCGCGAGTGAAATTCTTGATTGGACAAAATTCGCCCAAGCCATGTACACCGGGTTCGATCTGCAGACGCGGCTATTCGAGCAGTTCAGCGGATACTTCCGCAAAGAACAAGTCGACCTAAAGAGTTACGAGCCCCGTACCTCCGCAATGGATATCATTCTGGGGCACGATCGCATTCAGCAAACCAATATCGTTAAGCAAGCGGACGTGGTTCTGGCGACTTTTCTGTTGTGGGATGAAATCTCACCTGAGATACGCGCTGCTAATTTTCGCTATTACGAGCCACGCACCGGCCATGGGAGCTCGCTCAGTCCCTCCATCCACGCGTTACTGGCAGCGCGCGTGGGCGAGCAACAACTTGCGCAGCAGTACTTGAAGCAAGGCGCGGAAATAGACCTGGGCAACAACATGGGAAACGCCGCCGGGGGCGTCCATGCGGCTGCGCTTGGCGGATTGTGGCAGGCCATCGTCTTTGGATTCGCCGGATTGCGCCGCCTCACTGACGGAATCAGCTTAGCTCCCAAGCTGATGCCGCACTGGAAGAGGCTGGCATTTCCGATTCAGTGGCGAGGACGTCAAATCCGCCTAAGCATGAAAAACGACTCGGTATACGCTGTGGTCTCCGGGACAGAATCGCTGACATTGCGCGTCCAAGATGGCCCAAGCATTGACGCGATGCCCGGCCACGAATACACCACAGATCGTAGTGCCGCGGGCTGGCAGCCCTGGCGCAGCGCGCCCCGGGCACAAGCGTGAAAGAGAGGAGCGGTCATGACGGCCACAGTACTCAAACATAATTTCCCGCAGAACCCATCCCGGCATACTGCAAGTTCCGTCCAAAGTGTGTTAGTCCCGCTCGACGGGACAGAAGCTTCGAAGGCGGCGCTGCCCGTGGCCCGCACGGTCTCGCAATTCTATGCCGCCACATTGCACCTCGCGTATGTAGGAGAGGGAGATCGCAATATGAACGAGCTTGTCAGTCAATTGGGACTGACGGCGGAAGAAGTTCGCGGCACAGTTCTCCATCAACGCAGAGGCCTTCCTGAACAGACCGTTAACGAACTCGCGAGCGAGTTGGATGACATGCTCATTGTGATCTCCACCCAGGTTGGTGAGCCCTTTTCTGAAGAGAGATTCGGCGCAGTGACCGAAGCCATCTTTCAGGCGAATCCCGAGCGGATCGTGTTGCTCAACCAAGGTTCGGTCGCGGAGACCTGGCGCTTGCGTCAGATTCTGCTGGCCCATGACGGCACCCCGGCTTCCGATGCCGCGACTTTCCCAGCGGCAGAGTTGGCGCAGGCCGCGGGTGCGGAGGTGCTCGCGCTGCATGTAGCGGCTCGGGGCAAGAATCCCTCGTCCCAGCCGGGAAGCATTCCCGCTCCGCAATATGTGGACCAGCTGCAACACGAATGGCCGTCCTGGACACAGGAGTTTATGAACCGGATGCTTGCTGCCGGCGCTCCCCCCTCCAGCGTGCATTTTCAACTTGTTGTTACTGGGGGACAAGCAGGCTCCGAAGTGGCCGAAGTCGCTCGGGAACGCGGGGTCGACCTGGTTGTGATGGCTTGGCACGGGCATACCAATCACAAAACTTGCGCAACCCGAGTTGTAATCCGAAACGCCGGCTGCCCCGTGCTGCTGGTGTTTTCGCAAAACGGCATGCACCCCGGAGCGGCTGATGAGTAACCGCGCTCCCGAAGCGATGATTTTCGATCTGGACGGAGTTATTACCCTGACTGCCCGCGTTCATGCGGCAGCTTGGAAGGAGTTGTTTGATCAATATCTGCAGAAAAGGGCGCCTCGATTTCATCAGCCCTTTCGCGAATTCACTGAAAGCGACTACCTCAACTACGTAGACGGGAAGCCTCGATACGACGGGGTTGCAAGTTTTCTCGCCTCACGCGGCGTTGAGATTGCCTATGGCACTCCGTCGGATCCCCCGGGAGTGGAAACGGTCTGCGGGTTGGGCAATCAAAAAGATGACTTGTTCCTGGAAAAAGTACGCGAATTGGGGGTGGATGTAGACCAGGAAGCGGTGAGGTTCGTGCGCGACCTGCGCGAGCAGCACGTTCGCGTAGGGGTCGCGTCTTCGAGCCGAAATGCAGTTCCTATACTGGAACGCGCGGGGCTCAGGGGAATGTTTCATGCCATCGTAGATGGCGTGATCAGCGAACGCGTGCACCTGCGCGGCAAGCCTGAGCCGGACATCTTCCTGCGGTGCTTGACGGAATTGACCAGCAATGGCAATCCAGAGAATGCCGGGATCGCAGAGGATGCCATTGCCGGCGTGGAGGCTGGACAGCGCGGCGGGTTTGGTCTGGTCCTGGGCGTCGACCGGAGAAACACCGGCATGCTGGAGCAGAACGGCGCCAACCTCGTGATCCGAGATTTCAGCGAGATTGACGCCGACCGCGTGTTTACTTTTTTTGCTAACCGGGCCCGCGCCGCATGAATGCAGTATTCCTTGATGCGGCGCAAAGCCCGAATGGCAGCGACTTCGACCCACCCTCCTGTCAGGATTCCACAAACTTCTTGAGCGAATCGACCACGCCCGGCCAACCGCCGCTGTAATCCTTCCGGGAAACCGGCAGATTGGTCAAACCGCTATGGGTCACCTTGACTCTGGTTCTGGGGCCGGCTTTATTGAGCTCCCAACGAACGACCGTAGTGGCGTTCGGGTCGTCATGCCAGTTTGCTATCCAGCTATAGGCAAGCAAACGCGGCGGATCATATTCCAAGATTTCGCCGCCGACCTTAAACTCACTTACCCCATTGACTACCAGGCCGGAAGGTTCGGTTTCGTAATGCCAACGTCCTCCCTTTCGCGGCTCGATTTGCCACGACTTTGAGCGGCACTGCTCGCTGTTCCACCATTGCATCAGTTGCTTTGAGTCAATCAGCGCCTGGAAAACCCGCTCGGGTGGAGCGGAGATTTCGATTTCGCTAACAACCGTGTCCTGGTCCTTGCCGACCGTCGCTGTAGCCATACTTGGCTCCTCTCTTCAGATTCATTGTTGTAATCATTCCCAACTCAGGACAAAAAGCCGGCCCATGCCGAATTCCAGCTAGCGCTGAAGATCAAAGCGCTCGCGCGACTCCTTGCCTCCATCAACGAAGGTCCAATCCTCGGTGTGATGGTTCTCATCCAGGACCGTCAGCACCATGCGCTGCATATGGCCTTCATCAGACGACGCCAAATTGGTTGCGTCCACGAACTCAAAAGTAAAGGTCTTTCCGTCGGGCGAAGTCTTCGCCGCCATTCTCGGCTGGTTCCCGGCTGCGCAGTAATGGGTCATCAGCAGGCGATCGCCGTCCAGATGAAACATGGAAACCATATCCTCTTTTCGGACAATTTCGCTAACGACGGCCGAACCGTTGGAGATGGTGCGGAAGACGACCTGAAATGGTTTTCCGCGCATGTCCTTGCCGGTCCACGTCCCCTGGAGGGATTTGATTGTGTTGAAAGACGCCTTGGCGTCCGACTGCGCCGTTGCGGCAACGGCACACAGGATGATTACAAATGCTACTGCCAATCGAAACATCTTCATGGTTCAGCTCCTTTTGAAAATTTTGGGTGATTTGTTTTCCGAGGACTCCCTCACATGCTCTGCTTCGACAAATGCTTTCAGGCCGGCCAGGTTCGCACTCCAGAAAGCGCGATAGGATTCCAGCCATCGGTCTACTGTTTTCAGTGGCTCAGGATTCAAGCGATAAACGCGGTGTCGGCCTTCGCGACGCTGCTCCACCAGATGCGCCCTGCGCAGCAATCGCAGGTGTTTGGAGATTGCCGGCCGCGAGACCGGAAAAGCCCCAGCGATACGCCCAGCCGGCTGGCTACCCTGACGTAGAAGATCGAGGACAGCCCGGCGGGTGGGGTCGGCCAGGGCCTGGAAGGTCGTCTCCGCCGAATATGTAACCGATCGGTTTCGCATAATATGTAACCATACCGTTACATAAATTGCTTGTCAAGGGACGGTCGCAAATATTTTTGGCGCCTGCAATGCGACGTGGGCGGCTCCAACGCCGGAATTTGCAAGATGTCCGATGGAGAGCTTCCCCCGGATCTTCCGCTGAGTTACCGGCCAAGACCGTTGGAGGCGCTGCCGATGACCAGGACGTTTTTCTCCGGCCGCAAATTTCCACAAGTCCCTTCAGGTACCCGCAGGCAGGTTCAGCGTGCGTTGACGCGAGATTGTTGCACCCCTAAGATGGTCAATCGCTCCCGCTCATGATTGGTCAGACCATCTCGCATTACCGCATCGTCGAGAAGCTCGGCGGGGGCGGAATGGGAGTGGTCTACAAGGCGGAAGATATTCGCCTGGGCCGCTTCGTTGCGATCAAGTTTCTACCTGAACATGTAGCGCAGGACCCTCGCGCTCTGGAACGATTCCGGCGAGAGGCCCGCGCCGCTTCCGCGCTGAATCATCCAAATATTTGTATGCTCTTCGAGATTTCTGAGGAGCACAGCAGTCCGTTTCTGGTGATGGAATACCTTGAGGGCCGTACGCTGAAATATATGATCAGCGCTCAACCGCTGGATTTGGAGATTTTGCTCGAGATCGGCATTGAGGTAGCCGACGCCCTGGACGCCGCCCATGCTGCAGGCATCATTCATCGGGACATCAAGAGCGGAAACATTTATGTCACCACGCGCGGTCACGCTAAGGTTCTGGATTTTGGATTGGCGAAGCTAACCGCCTTGGACGAGCCCCGAACCGTGCGAGTTCAGAAGCCTGTTGATCCTGCCGCCACCCTGCCGGTGGAACACTTGACGAATCCGGGCAGCACGGTGGGAACCGTCGCCTACATGTCTCCCGAGCAGGTTCGTGGCCTGCCCCTGGATACTCGAACTGATCTTTTTTCTTTTGGCGTAGTTCTCTACGAAATGGCGACTGGCCTTCTGCCATTTCGGGGCGAGACGTCGGGCGTGGTTTATAGCGCAATTCTAAGCCGCGAGCCGGTTCCAGCTTTTCGTCTTAATCCTGATTTGCCGCCCAAGCTTATCGAGATCATTACCAAGGCAGTAGAGAAGGATCGCAATTTGCGGTACCAGCACGCATCGGAAATCCGTGCCGACCTGCAGCGCCTCCGGCGCGATAGCAGTTCCGCGAGAATCGCCGTCGCTGCCGAAGATTTTTCTCCGCTGGCCGCCGCTCCGGCTGTGCCCCACGAATCCGGCAGCCGTCCGTCCTCCGGGTTCCATGCCGGCGCTCGCCCTACCTCGCGACCAAGCGCGGAAGTGGCTTCCTATGCGCCCCGTTCCGCCTCGCGCACGTGGAAAATAGTGGCAGGCGTACTAGCCGGAGTCTTCAGCATTGCATTCGCCGCTTACTATCGCCTGCACCGGCCCAGTCAATTAACTGAGAAGGATGCGATCGTTTTGGCCGACTTCGAGAACAACACCGCTGAGCCGGTTTTTGATCTCACTTTAAAGCAGGCGCTTTCTGCCAAGCTGGAACAGTCTCCTTTTCTCAACATCGTTCCGGAAGCGGAAATCCGGGAAACCCTGGGTTATATGAACCGCCCAGCCGACACCCGTCTGACTGGTGAGATCGCCCGAGAACTGTGCCAGCGCGCAGGGAGCCAGGCTGTCCTGCAAGGTTCGATCACCAGCATGGGTACTCACTACGTGATTGGACTCAAGGCCAGCAATTGTCAGACGGGGGACACGATTGCCACTGAGCAAGTCGAGGCTGACCGCCGGGAACATGTGCTGGCCGCGCTGGACCAGGCTGCTGCTCAACTTCGAAACCGGCTGGGTGAATCGCTGGTTTCCATTCAGCGCTATGACACGCCCGTAGCCAAGGCCACCACCGCTTCTCTCGAGGCCTTGAAGGCGTATAGCCTCGGACAACAGGCTCGCGAACGCCAGGGCGAAGCCGCGGCTCTTCCCTTTCTGAAGCGCGCCATCGAACTTGATCCTGAATTTGCCATGGCATACGCGACGCTGGGACTGGATTATGCCAACCTCAACCAGACCGATACTGCAAGTGAATATCTGACCAAGGCGTACTCACTCCGCGAGCGCGTCACAGAACATGAACGCCTCTATGTGGCAGCGTACTATGCGGGTTATGTGACCGGCGACCTGGGGCAGGAGATGCAAACTTACGAGACCTGGAAAGAGACTTATCCCCAGGATTATCTGCCCCGCTATGACCTCGGAGATGACTACTACCTTCTTGGGCAATTTGAAAAAGCAGCCGAGGAAACCCTGACTGCCTCGCGATTAAAGCCAGATGACCCGGATATTGCCAACAATCTGGGTGTCATTTACATGTGCCTGAATCGGCTTCCGGAAGCGAGAACCGTGCTGCAGCAAGCCATCCGCCGCAAGCCCGATGATACCGTTCTGCGAGGCAGCCTCTACACTCTGGCTTTTGTGCAGGGGGACACGGCTGAGATGGATCGCGAATCTGCCTGGGGTGCCGGCCGACAACCCGAATCCGACCTGATGCTTTCTCTTCAATCCGACAGCGCTGCTTTTGGCGGGCAGCTTCGCAAAGCCCGCGAGCTTTCGCGCCGCTCCATTGAATCGTCGCGGCGTGCCGAGACTCCCGAAACGGCTGCTTTACGCGTTGTCAGCGACTCCCTACGAGAAGCTGAGTTCGGCAATTCTTCAGAAGCGATACATCAAGCCGACGAAGCCCTGGCCATCGACAATGGTCGCTCCATTCGAATTCTCGCGGCCCTGGCCCTGGCCCGTGCCGGCGAACCCGCTCGCGCACAGACGATGGCGGATGAATTAGAAAAGCGCTATAAGAGCAACACATTCCTGATGACGTATTGGCTTCCATGCATTCGCGCGGCGATTGATCTAGATCGCAAGAATGCCGACGGCGCTATGGAAGTTCTCCGCGGAACCGCACGCTATGAACTTGGGGTTCCGCTGCCGCTAACGGTTGGAACTCTCTATCCGGTGTATCTGCGTGGTTTGGCGTATCTGCAAAAGCGGGAGGCCGCCGCTGCTATAGCCGAATTCCTGAAATTTGCTAGGCACAGCAGCATTGTGGCCAACTTTCCTTTGGCGGCATTGGCCAATGTTGGAATTGCGCGAGCACGAGCCATTTCGGGTGATGTAGAAGGGGCCAGGGAAGCCTACCGGCAATTCCTAGAGTTGTGGAAGGGCGCTGATTCTGATGTCCCCGTGTTGCGACAAGCTAAATCGGAATTTACCACGCTCAAGTAGACAGGGTGTGCGGCACGCTCTAGACCACAAAATACTTGGCCGCCGGATGGTGGGCCACAATGGCGGAAGTGGATTGCTCGGGATCGAGCAAAAAGCCGGTTGTCAGTTTCACACCAACATTTTCTTCCGGATGAAGTAAAGCAAACAGCTTCGTTTGGTCCTCCAAGTTAGGACACGCAGGGTAACCAAACGAATACCGCGATCCGCGATACTTTTGGTGAAACAGGTCGCGAATGTGGGGGGAGTCGTCTCCTGCAAATCCGAGTTCCTCGCGCATTTTCTTGTGATGGTATTCAGCTAGAGCTTCTGCAGTTTCGACGCTCAGGCCGTGAAGGTAGAGATACTTTGTGTACTCCCCGCCTTCAAATAAGCGTTGCGTTTCAATGGAAGCTTTCGGGCCGATCGTTACCAATGACAAGCCCAGCACATCGATTTTCCCGGAACTCTTTGGGGCAAAGAAGTCCGAGATGCTGAGCTTGCGCCCTTCTCTCTGGCGGGGGAAGGTGAAACGGAGGAGCTCACGTCGAGCTTGTTCACAGGGCGCGCCCCCACAAGAGGCGGGGTCATACACAATCAGGTCATTACCTTCACTCTGCGCGGGGAAGTATCCGTAAACAACTTTTGGCTCGAACAAGCCGCTGGCGGCAATCTCTTCTTCTAATTGCTTCTTGATGGGACGAAATTTCTGGTCGACCAGGCGCAAGTAGTCTTCCTGGGAAGCCGTCTTCAACTGCCACTGGTTCTTGAAGAGAGCGGTCTCATTGATGTACTCGAAAAGTTCGCGTACATCATAGTCCTTGCGCACACGCACTCCCCAGAATGGCGGCTTGGGAATGTTGGGGGCATCGCCCACGACCGGGCTGCGTTCGGCGAATACTGGCCCGACTTCTTCATCGACGACGGCGGCTTTGGCGTATTCCTTCACCGTCTTGCCTTCCTGCAGGCGCGACTGCTTCTGCCCGTCGGAAGAGGTCAGGTCCTCCATGATGTGAAGCCCCGCGAAGGCATCGTCCGCGTAGAACACGCCTTCGTGGTATTCGCGGCGCAGGTCATCCTCCACGTACTTGCGAGTCAGTGCCGCGCCTCCGCAGATAACCGGAAACGCAAGCTGCTGTCGTTGCAGATCC
The DNA here is from genome assembly GCA_035691825.1 of Terriglobales bacterium. Taxonomy (GTDB): domain Bacteria; phylum Acidobacteriota; class Terriglobia; order Terriglobales; family Acidobacteriaceae; genus Gp1-AA122. The sequence continues at coordinate 11,790 of DASSIO010000310.1, forward strand.
TGCAAGACATATTTCATCTCCAGGGTCGACTTCACGAGTAGTCCACTTAGACCGATTGCATTGGCAGTGTGCTCCTGGGCAGCCTTGATGATGTTGTCCGCAGGCTGCTTGATCCCCAGGTTAACGACCCGGTAGCCGTTGTTGCTCAGAATGATGTCGACAAGGTTCTTGCCAATGTCGTGTACGTCGCCCTTCACCGTGGCCAGCACGATCGTACCCTTACGCGCGCCCGACGATTTCTTCTCCATCTTCGGTTCGAGGTACGCCACCGCCTGCTTCATAACTCCGGCCGAATCCAGTACCGAAGGCAGCTGCATCTTGCGCGCGCCAAACAGGTCCCCGACGGTGCGCATAGCATCCAGGAGAATAGTGTTAATCAAGTCCAGCGGGCTGTACTGCTGCAAAGCTTCGTCGAGTAATTCCTCGAGGCTGCGTTTCTGCGCACCTTCGCCAACCGCTTTTTCGCCATTGATGATCGCAAACTTCAGCTTGTCCTCGACCGAAAGCGTATCGAGGTGCGCTGTAGTGGATGCCTGCGGCTTGCCTTTTACTCCGGCGAAGTGCTGCATGTAGCGCTGCAGAGGATCGCCATCCGATTCATTGCGGAAGATCAGCCGGCGCGCGAGTTCGACCTCTTCCTGAGGAATCTTGTACAGCGGGTAGATTTTGCTGTAGTTAACAATGGCCATATCAAGGCCATGATCAACCGCCTCATGCATGAACACGCTGTTGAGGACTCTGCGCGGATAAGGATCGAGACCAAAGGAGATGTTGCTGACACCGAGAATCGTCTTGACGTCGGGCAGTTCCTGCTTGATGCGCCGGATCGCCTGAAGCGTTTCGATTCCCGCTGTGCGGTACTCCTCCTGTCCAGTCGAGATCGGTAGCGTTAAGGCATCGAAGATGAGGTCAACCGGTCGGATCGCATATTTCTTGGTGGCAAGATCATAGATGCGGTGCGCGATTGCAACCTTTTTGTCGGCGGTCAGTGCCATGCCGTCCTCATCAATGGTCAGTGCAATCACAGCGGCGCCGAAACGCTTCGCCATCGGCAGGACCTTGGAAGTACGCTTTTCTCCGTCTTCCAAGTTGATCGAATTAATGATGGCTTTTCCGGGGATGCGCTTCAGCGCTTCCTCGACCACGTCGGCCTCCGTGGAATCCACCAGAATCGGCGCCGGCACACGGGTAGCAATCTTTTCCAGAATGGAAGTGATGTAGCCTTTCTCATCCTCACCGACGATGGCGCAGCATAGATCGAGCATGTGTGAGCCATCGTTCACAAGCCTTTTCGCCAGTGCCAAAATCTCGTCGTACTTCTTGCCCCGAACCAGGTTGCGGAAGTGCTCCACCCGGGTAGTGGTGTTCATTTCCTCAGCGACGATCAGAGGCTTGGGATCAAGGTCCAGCGGCACTGAAGTGTAAGCGCTGGACGCAGCCCCAACCGGTTTCACTTCTCGTTTGGCAGGCTCAATGCCGGAAACGGCGTCCACCACCGCTTTCAGGTGCTCGGGCGTGGTGCCGCAGCAGCCACCCACGATGCGAACGCCATAGTCCTCGACAAAGTGCTTGTGATACTGCGCCAGCTCTTCGGGACTGAGCCGGTAGACTGCATGTCCACCCACGTTCTGAGGTAAACCAGCATTGGGGAGCACAGAAACATGCTTGGTTGAATTCAACCCGAGGTAGCGGACTGCGTCGTTCATCTCCTTCGGCCCAGTGGCACAATTCATGCCGATGACGTCAACGTCGAATGGCTCCAGGGCGGTAAGCGCGGCGCCCATCTCGGTGCCCAGGAGCATCGTGCCTGATTCCTGAAGAGTGACTTGAACCGTGACCGGGAGGCGCTTCTTGGCTTTTTCCATGGCCGCGAACGCGCCTATTACTCCAATTTTGGCCTGAAGGAGATCTTGCGCGGTTTCCACCAGTAGAACGTCCACTCCGCCGTCGATCAGGGCAGCAGCCTGCTCTTCATACGCGGCAACCATTTCGTCGAAGCTGATATGGCCCAGCGAGGGCAACTTGGTCGTTGGCCCCATAGAACCCGCGATAAAACGCGGTTTATCTTTCGACGAAAATTGCTGGGCGACTTCACGCGCCAGCTTGGCCGCGGCGATGTTGATCTCCGCTACCCGGTCCTGCAGCCCGAATTCAGCTAACACGGTTCGGGTACCGCCGAACGTGTCGGTCTCTACTACGTCGCAGCCCACGGCGAAAAATTCGGCGTGAATGTCGCGAATGATGTCCGGGCGGCTCAGCACGAGCACTTCGCTGCAATTTTCTTTTCCCCAAAAATCATCGAGCGTAGGGTTACGCTTCTGGATATTCGTACCCATGGCGCCGTCGTAGATCACGACACGCTCGTTAACGGTTTGGAGAAAGTCGCTCATCGAATACGGTCAAGGGCCTCATCATTCAGGGCCGGGACTTCATGCTATTGCAGCATTATTGGTGCATAACATGGCTCAATTTTGTATTCATCCGGCGTCCAGCGGCGTTGATCCGCGCAAATCCGTGGCCGAATGAACTACCCTAAAACGAACGCCGGCCCGCCTCCGGACCGGCGCGATCGCACTTCTCAGTTCTAAATACTATTCTCCCGGAGCCGGAACGGCGGGCGCTCCGCCCTGGACTTCTGCCTGATTGAAGACCGCGTTGGCTCCGAGATGCGCGGGAGCGGGAGCCAACAGTTGTTCCTTCCGATAAACGAGGTTACTGGCATTGAACGTGGCGATCTCGAATCCGTGCCCGTGTGTAATGGCGTCGGTCGGACAAGCCTCAACACAGTAGCCGCAAAAAATACATCGGTTGTAATCGATGTTGTAAACCTTGGCATAGCGTTCCGCACCGCTGACGCGATGCTCTGCCGTGTTTTCAGCCGCTTCGATATAGATACAGTTGGATGGGCAAGCCGCTGCGCAAAGGAAACAAGCCACGCATTTCTCCAGGCCATTTTCGTCGCGCTGCAATACGTGAACTCCGCGATAGCGCTCCTGGAATTTTGCTCCCTTCAATGGCCCCGGCCCCTTGGGGTAATTCTCCACGATAGTGGGCTGGAACATTTCCATGAAGGTGATCGACATCCCCTTCGCGATAGCCGCAATGTCCTTCAGGATAGCCATAATTCACGCAAACATCAGTATATCGGAAGGCCTGCTCTGGCGCGCAGGGCCACGTGGCGGCGGAAGCAGAAGAACTACCGCCGGTTATCGCCTTGGGGCTCGGGGTGAATCAAAACCCTGAACAGGTCCGGAGCCGCCTGTTTTAGCCGGATTTCGAGTTCAGTGATCACATCGTGGACACGGGACAAAGGTAACGAGTCCGGCATGGTGCAATGGCAAGAAATATATAAGCGCTCGCGCACTCGCTTGATCTCGACATCATGCATGTCGAGAATCTCCGGAAACTCCGAGGTAATTTTCTTGAGTTTGCGCAAGAGAGCCGGGTCTTCAACGGCGGCGTTGCCGGTTTCAATGGTGGCGGGTTCGCTTTCGATATGAGTGAGGATGGAAGACACTTCCGGAACCTGCTGCCGGATCTCGGTTTCGAGCACGGTCACCTCATCATGAGCCTGCAGCAGGGTGAGCCGCTCATCCAGCTCCAGGTGCTGCTCGACATGGAGCCGGCCGCCTAGGTCCTGCACGCTGACGTCATGGACATTGAAGTTGTGGCGCATAGCCACGGCGCGAATGCGATCAAAGATGTTTTCCTCGCGGAATGGCCTGGGAATGGATTTTACGATCACGTCGGCGTCGGGGAGCACACGATGCACAGCGGCAGTTACTCGGTCGGCCACCTGTTCTGACCTTTGAAAAGTCACGTTTCTCGCCAGACCGACTGAAAGGTCCGCAAAGTAACGGTTGCCCGCGCGCCGAATGCGCACACGATTTACTTCGAGCACACCCGAGACCTGCGAAATTGCGTCGATGATTTGCCCGCGGATTCCCGAAGGCGCCGCATCGAGCAGGGCGTCAATCGTTTTTCTGGCCAGCCGCCAACTTACGTACACAACCACGGCTGCGACGAAGAGTGCGGCCACGGGATCGGCATCGCGCAGCAGTGGAATAGAGTAACTCCGTCCTAGTTGCACCAGCAGCAGTCCGAGTATCACTACTCCACTGGACCAGATATCGGTCGAGAAATGCAGGGCGTCGGCCTCGAGAGCCTGGCTGTCATATTTTCTGGCGATTCGACCAAGGGCTCGTGAGCGCCAGAAATCCACGGCCATGGAGAGAACCATGACCGCAAAGGCAGCAGCGGACGGCTCAATCTCCACGTGGTGATAGAAGAGGCGCTTGATTGCCTCGTAGACAATCCAGACGCAGGTCAGAAGGAGCAAACCGGTTTCGAGAAAAGCGGAGAAGTTTTCGACCTTGCCGTGGCCGTACTGGTGATCGGCATCGGCAGGTTTGTCGGAAACGCGAACGGAGAAGAAAGTTATGAGAGCTGCCACCAGATCCAATCCAGAATGGGCGGCCTCTGACAGGATTCCCAAGCTGCCGGTGCTGATTCCCACGACGATCTTCAGCGCAGTGATCGCGATTGCCGCCAGAACTGAGTTTCCAGCGACTGCACGTTTCTCGGTGCGCATCGACTCGGAACTGAAAAGTGCCGCAGATTCAGCCATTCCTGAATTATCACCTCTGGCAATCCCCGGAGCAAAATGAATCAGCTTGGGCGGAATCTGCGCCACAGCGTGTGCTAGGATTCTGGGAGTTCCCGATAATTCAGGAGGCTTCTCGTCATGCGCATTAGTACCCTGGGCTTATTGTTGATCTCTGCTCTGGCGGTTGGACAGGCCACCCAGAAGGCGCCCCCGGCCACCCATATGGCGCCCGCGAGCCCCACTCAGAACAGCGCTGCCGGCGGCGAGTCAGCGATCGCGCCAGATGCAGCCGTGATCACCATCCCCGGCGTTTGCGACTCGGCTCCAGCTCATCCCGCCGCTTCCAAAGCCGCCAAACCCGCCTCGGCGGGCGAGACGTGCAGAACCGTGATTACGCGGTCGGAATTTGAAACTCTGGCCAACGCGCTGCAACCGAACATGAACATGCAAACCAAACGGCGGCTGGCCGACATTTATCCCAAGATGTTGGTGATGGCGCACGAGGCCAAGAAACGTGGCCTGGAAAATGATCCAAAATTCAAGGAGACCCTCAAGTTCGCGCGGCTGAATATCCTCTCTCAGCAGCTAACACGGGCCGTGAAGGACGACGCGGACAATGTCCCGGCGGCGGAAATAGAGAAGTACTACAAAGACAATCCTGCCGCGTTTGAACAAGCTTCCTTGCAGCGCATTTTTATTCCCAAAGAGAAACAACATGAACCCGCGAAAGTGGATGCCGCCGCTAAGGACGCAATCGCCGAAGACAGCGCCAAACAGGCCGAAATTCGAAAAGCTGATGAAGAAGCCATGAAGACACAGGCCGAAAGCGTGCAAAAGCGCGCTGCAGCAGGGGAAGATTTCGACAAGTTGCAAAAAGAAACCTATGACGCTGCCGGAGTGAAAGGAACTCCGCCGCCAACTAACATTGGGAAACTCACGCGCAATGAGATCCCGGTAAGTCATCGAGCTGTTTTCGACCTGAAACCCGGAGAAGTGTCGCAACTGTTCAGCGAGTCCAATGGCTACTACGTCTACAAACTTGTTTCCAAAGAGACAAAACCGTTAGACCAGGCCCGGGATGAAATTCGCACAAATCTGGCGCAGCAGCGCATGAAAGATGCCATGGAAAAAATCCAGGAGGAGGCGCAGCCTAAACTGAACGACGCTTACTTCGGCGCGGCAACACCCCCGGCGCCGCCACAAATGGCCCCGCCGCAGACACCCGCTACGCCAGCGGCGCCGCCCAAACCCCCTTCGCAAGGCCAGACTGGAGCGCAGGAAAAACCAGAGAAGTAGACACATGGACGGGGGCAAACCAACGGTTGTTGTAACCGGGATATCAGGCCACTTAGGTCGCCATTTGCTGCCTCAGTTGCGCGGCTTTTCGGTTGTGGGCATCGATGTCGCGCCACCGAAAACCGATGACCTTGTCCGCTTCGTCCGCATGGACTTGGGCCGGGAAGAATCCTGCCGGGAACTCTACCACCTCCTGCGGGAGACGGGGGCGTTTGCGGTTGTTCATCTCGCCTTTGTCCTCGACCAGGTCAGGATGGGGGTTTTCGACCTGGATCGCATGTGGCAAATCAACGTGGCCGGCACTGCTCGCGTGATGGAGGCGATCACGGAAGCGAACCGAGATCAGGGTGGCGTAGAGAAATTTATTTTCCCCAGTAGCGTCGCCGCATATGGTCCGAGCCCCTCGGGCCCACTTTCAGAAGATTCTCCCTTGCAGGCCCACACCTACCCTTACGGCTTGCATAAGAAGGAATCAGATGAAGTTGTCCAGCAGCGCGCGCCATCACTGCGTGGTTGCAGCGTGTATATCTTGCGGCCGCATATCTTTGCCGGCAGGGACGTTGACAATTATCTGGTGGGAATCTTTCGCGGCGCGCCCAACGGCAAAAGCAAGCGAGCTGCAAAGATGCGCGAACGAGGAAAGCGGCTGCCCTGCATCGTGCCTATCGGCAGAGAATACCTGGAGCACCAGGTGCAGTACGTGCACATCGACGACGTCGCCGGGCTGATCGCCTACATTCTCCGGCGTGAACCGGAGTCCAAGCGGCTCACGATTCTTAATGTCGCCGGCCGTGGCGAGCCTCTAAGCATAGGGCGATGCGTAGAAATCTCTCGCTCGAAACTGATTCGAGTTCCCGGCCGCTGGGCCAGCCGCATGCTGCTGAGTTATGCATGGAAACGTGGCTTATCTGCGATCCCTCCCGAGATTGAGCCCTATATGAATGGCCAGTGCGTCATGGACACCAGTCGCCTGCAGGCATTTCTCGGTAATGATTACGAGGATGTGATCCGGCACACCATTACCGATGCTTTTGCGGAAAGCTTAGGCGGGATCGCAGCTGCCACCAGCGCACATTAGCCGCAGAGGACCGGCGAGTCGCCCGTCCCCACATGACAATTTTCCAACTCTCCCTTGCCAAACCCAAGTTGCGAGATGCCCAATTGCTTTCCTGTTTCGGGATAATCCAGCAATTTTTGTGGGCGCGGGCGACCCGCCCGCGCTGTGTAGCCCTATTCTGACCTCGTGAGAACCTACGTCTATCGCCGCTGCCTGCCCCATTACCAAAAAGACGGCCACGCATTGTTTGTTACCTTCCATGAGAAAGGCAGTGGTTATTCCCTTGCGCCCCCTGGGAAAGTGGAATAAAACCACGACTCCTTGATTTACATTAATGAGGTGTCCAAGGAGCACTCTTCCGCCGGTTCGTTTGAAGAACTGGCGCTGCCGCTGTTCGAGCAGCTCTACAATTTCGCGCACTGGCTGGCGCAGAACCGGGAAGAGGCTGAGGATTTGGTTCAGGAAACTTATGCCAAGGCGCTCAAGGGGTTCTCGTCGTTTGAGCCGGGAACCAATTTTCGGGCCTGGATGTATCGCATTTTGCGAAATTCGTTCTTAACCTCCCGCAGCGGACTGCAAGCAACCAAGACAGTCCCCCTCGAGGGCGAGGATGGCCCGATCGAAGTAGCGGTTGATATAGCCACACCCGAGTCAATCCTAATCGAACGCTCGAACCGCGAGTTGGTGCAAACGGCAATCTCTGAGTTGCCGGTGCATTTTCGGGAAATTCTCCTGCTCTGCGAGGTCGAAGAAATGTCGTATCAGGAGATCGCGGAAACGCTATCTATACCCATGGGCACGGTTATGTCACGATTGTCGAGAGCAAGAAAGGCGCTACGGGACTCGGTGCAAAAGAAAGTGCTAAAGGCGTGAATATGGCAGGCGATCAATGGCTGGCAAAGCTCGACCCGTATCTGGACGGTGAATTGCCGGATAGTGAAATGCGCGCCATTGACGAGCATTTGCGCAGCTGTACGTCTTGCACCGCGGCGATTCTGGCGCGGGTACGGATGAAGCGGGCGGTACAACTGGCCGGCAAACGTTTCACTCCCCCTGCGGAATTGCGCCGCAAGATTCAAGGAATGGTTGCCCAGAAGCCCCACCGGCCGTGGAGTTTGAACTGGGGATTTGTAGGGGTGGTTGCCGCGATTGTGGTGGTTGCGGCCGCCCTCGCTGGCTACTTCGGGCGTCAAGGCCTGCGGCAGCGGCAGACCTTCAGCGAGTTAGCCGATCTGCATGTTGCGACCCTCGCCAGCAGTACTCCCGTGGATGTCGTCTCATCGGACCGGCACACCGTGAAGCCGTGGTTCCAAGGCAAAATTCCCTTCAGCTTTTCTCTGCCTGAACTGCAGAACTCAGATTTCTCTCTTATTGGCGGGCGCGTCACTTATCTCGACCAGTCGCCCGGGGCCCATCTCATCTACCGTATTCGCAAGCACCAAATCTCAGTATTTATTTTTCAGGAACGCGATCTGGCCGAAAGGGGCTTGCCGAAAAATTCGCCTTTACAGAAACGGATGACCTTCAATACCAGAACCTGGCAGCAGTCTGGTTTGCGCTACTTTGTCATCGGGGATACAAGCGCCGAGGATGTTGGCCGCTTGTGCGAACTGCTGCAGGACGCTGCCGGGTCGTGAGCTGCGCAACGAATGCTTTAGAATCCGTAGTTCCACTCTGCGCGGGACTGGCGAGTTCGACTGTTCGCGCATGAGCAGACGTTAATTCATTTCCTTCCGCAATACATCCCTGCAATTCCGAACGTGTACGGCGTCCAACTCGCGTCCTGAAAGCCTGCACGGTGCATACGGTTCAGCATTTCCTCAGGATTGGGAAACCGTTCGACCGAGGCAGGCAAGTAAGCATATGGACCGCGAACACCGGAAACGATCGTGCCCACCTTCGGCAGCACGTGGCGGAAATAGAGCCGATAGACTTTCCCCAAAATCCCTTTAGGCTCCCCGAAGTCCAGGATCCCGCACTGACCGCCCGATTTAAGAACGCGCAGAATTTCCTTCAACCCGGCGTCGTAGTTGACCAGGTTTCGAAAACCGAACGCTGCCGTTATGAGGTCGAACGAACTCTGCGGGAATGGGAGTTCCAGGGCATCCGCTTCCGCCCATCGCAAATTGCCGCCCTGCGATTTCAGTCGCGCCCGCTGCAGCATAGGGTGGGAAAAGTCGGCGCCCACGATTCTGACCTCCGGGTGAGCGCGCCGAGCCAGCGCAAGCGTCATATCGCCCGTACCGCAGCAAAGGTCAAGAACCGTCGCATCGGGCTGCGTCAAGATTCCTGAAAATGCGTTTGCTGCCCGAGCCCACCACAAACGATCGACATTGAACGAAAGTACGTGATTCAGCAGATCGTAGCGGGGTGCGATCGAGCTGAACATTTCGCGCACGGCAACGGCCGCGGACTGCGGACCCTGTGCTCCCTCAGGGGCCGCGCCGACAACTGTATTTTTCTCTGAGGATCTCAACGTGAGAGGACTCGCAACTGCTTGATCGCTTCCAGTACCACCGCTTCCGGAACGTCGTTGACGACCTCGACCTTGCCGATCTCGCGCGGAAGCACAAAGTGCACCGCGCCATTCTTAGTCTTCTTGTCCGATTGCATGGCGCGCAAGAGACCTCTGGGATTAACGTCAACCTTGGGCAGGGGCCCGAGATTCACGGTGGCGCGGCTGATGCGTTGAGCCGTCTGCCTGTCGGTTTTCTTTAGCGCCGCAGCTATGATCGAAGCTGCAACCATGCCCCAGGCCACGGCCTCCCCATGCAGGAAATGTCGATAAGCGGTTTGCGATTCCAGCGCATGGCCAATCGTGTGTCCAAAGTTCAGCACGCGGCGCAGTCCCACATCCCGCTCGTCGGCTGCAACTACGGCAGCCTTGAGCCGGACGCTTTCGGCAATGATGTACTCCAACATTGCCGGATCGCGTTTAAAAAGTTTGTCGCGGCCGGTCTCCAATCGGGAGAAAAGTTCCGGGTTGCCAATGACGCCACATTTCAGTGCTTCGTACAAGCCCGATTGAAACTCCCGAGCCGGTAACGTCGACAGCATCGTGGGATCGATCAACACAACTCGCGGTTGATAGAACGTGCCAACAAGATTCTTGCCTGCTTTGAGGTTGACACCGGTCTTGCCGCCAACCGAAGCATCCACTTGTGCCAGCAAGGTCGTCGGAATCTGAACGAAGTCGACGCCCCGCATGTAGATGGAGGCAAGCAACCCCGTTACATCCCCGACAACGCCGCCGCCGAACGCCACGACCAGAGCACCGCGGTCCGCGCCGGCTTTCACGAGTTTTTCGGCAAGCTTCTCGACGGTCGCAAGCGTCTTATAGCGCTCACCGTCGGGCATGAGGACGAACTTCGCAGTCCAGCCATTCGCGCTTAAGGAGGCCCGCAAATCCCTGCCCCAATGGCGGCGAACGATAGCCACAGTCACGATAAAGCAATGCTTACGTTGGGGAAAAAGCTCGCGCAGGCGGGCGCCGGCCTGGCTCAAAATGCCGCTTTCTATCACGACGTCGTAAGCACGGGGCTGAACGGCGACGGCGACGCGAGTCATGCCTGCCATCATAACGTATGACCCGGAACGACTCGCTCGGACCGCGCGTGATACCATTTTTTTATCGATGAAATCAGCGCCGCAGGAAACCGACTTTCTGATCATTGGGGCCGGCATTGCTGGATTGCGCGCTGCTATTGAACTGGCGGACGCGGGCCGGGTTCTCGTACTCGCCAAAAAGGAAGTCACTGATTCTGCCACCCAGTACGCGCAAGGGGGCATCGCCGCCGCCTTAAGTGACGAAGATGAGGTCACTCTCCACCTGCAAGACACGCTCAAAGCCGGCGATGGGCTGTGCAATCCGGAGGCGGCCAAGGTTCTCGTCGAAGAAGGTCCCGAACGCATTGAAGAGCTTATTCAATGGGGGACCGAGTTTGACCGTACCGGCACCAAGCTGGAGTTCACGCGTGAAGGAGCGCATAGCCGCAATCGAATTCTCCATGCCCACGGCGATTCAACCGGCCGCGAGATACTTCGGGCTCTATACGGCAAGGCAAGGGCGCTCAAAGGCGTCACCGTTCGTCAACACGAGTTTTCCACGGCGCTGGAGGTCACAGATGGTGCCATCAGCGGCGTTCACATGATCGATGAAAACGGCGCTTCGCATTCTGTGAACGCATCGGCAGTGCTGCTCGCCACCGGAGGCTTGGGCCAGGTCTATCGAAATACGACCAATCCCACAGTGGCTACGGGCGATGGCGTGGCCATGGCATTTCGGGCGGGGGCCGAAATCAGCGATATGGAATTCGTGCAATTCCATCCCACGGCCCTGTACGTCAAAGGCGCTCCACGATTTCTGTTATCGGAAGCCTTGCGCGGAGAAGGCGCCTACCTCCGCAACCTCGAACTGCTTCGCTTCATGCCTAAGTATCACGAGCTGGCAGAACTCGCACCGCGCGACGTGGTGGCCCGTGCCATCGTGCACGAAATGAAGTTAACTGGTGGCAAAGATCCCTTTGTCTATCTCGATCTGACGCACCTCCCGGCCGAACACCTGAAAAGACGTTTTCCAAGAATCTACGCCACGTGCCTGGAGTACAACGTCGACATCACTTCGGACCTGATTCCCATTCGGCCTGCCGCACACTACGCCATGGGAGGAGTGCGCACCGATCTGGACGGCCGCAGCAACGTGCCGCACCTTTACGCCGCCGGCGAAACCGCTGCAACCGGAGTGCACGGAGCAAATCGCCTGGCGAGCAATTCCCTTCTTGAAGGCCTGGTGTTCGGAGCCAGAGCCGGGAATTGCATGCGGAATGACTTGCGCGTCGTGGAGACGCGAGAGCGCAAGCATGCGAATCCCGCCGCGGCGAAACCTGATGCTGAGCTGGAAGCAGTTCTGCAGCAGATTCAGGATCTTATGTGGCGGGATGTCGGCATCGTTCGTGACGCCGCGGGGCTGCGGCGGGCCATCTCAGAACTCGAGCAACTCGCCCCTAAGATAGTCCATGCGCAAGACCGCAGGGCTCATGAAGTCCAAAATGTCCATCAGGTCGCCCTGCTGATCGCTCGATCCGCTTTGGCGCGCGAAGAAAGCCGGGGAGCGCACTATCGTACGGACTTCCCTGCCCATGATGACGGTAAGTTTCTGAAGCACTCGATCGTCAAAGGCGATTGCATCCGCTTCGAATAAGACTCACCACAGAGGACACAAAGGAATACCAAAGGCCCCCTTTGAGGGAAAGAGACTAGTTGCTCTACTTAAACTTAACGCTGTTTCGCTTTTTCAGGAAACAGCACGGACGCCAGCACTGAGGCGCCGAGCAGCAGTCCGACCAAAGCCAGAGCCCACTCGGTTGGAATGGTGTAGTAGTGCGACACCAACATCTTGGCTCCAATGAAAATCAGCACCGCCGACAATCCGTAATGCAGGTAATGAAACACTTCCATCATTCCTGCCAGCGCAAAATACATGGAACGCAAGCCTAGGATGGCGAAGACGTTTGAGGTATATACGATGAATGCGTTCAGAGTTATGGCAAGAATGGCAGGGACAGAGTCGACCGCAAACAATATGTCAGTTGTTTCGATCACGATCAGGACCACAAAAAGCGGAGTGGCAAGTAAGCCTTGATGCCGGACAAAGAACTTGCCACCCACATATTCAGGGGTAACCGGCATAAGTTTGCGAAACAGACGCAGAACCGGATTTCTCTCAGGATGAACCTCCGCCTCGTGTTCTCGAATCAGCTTGAACCCGCTGTAAACCAGGAATGCGCCGAACAGATAAATAATCCACTCGAACTTCCGAATGAGTCCCACACCGAGAAAGATGAAGAGGCCGCGCATAACCAGCGCGCCAATAATTCCCCAGAAGAGAACCCGGTGCTGGTTGGCGGCGGAGACTTTGAAGTAGCGGAAGATGACCAGAAAAACGAAGAGATTATCGACGCTCAGGGAGAGTTCTACGACGTAGCCGGTAACAAATTCCAGCGTAGGCGTGCGCCCATGCCAGAAATAAACCAGAACCGCGAAGGCAGCCGCCAGGGCGATCCACATCGCGCTCCAACCGAGAGCTTCTTTGAATTTAACGGTGTGAGCACGGCGGTGGAACACTCCGAGGTCGAGCACCAGCATCAGCGCGACAAACAGATTGAACAGGATCCAGAAAATCAGCTGATTCAAGCGGCCTCAGATTTAAGCACAAACTTTCCAGGTGCGGCGTTGCCAGCTACTTTGCCCGGCCTCGCTTGCCCGATTGCCATTCCTGCCAGATGCCAAACGTCTTTAACTGCTCGTCCAAACCGGTCTCGTGAAGTGTAGTTTCGATCTGCGCGTGATCGAGTCTTGGCCCAACCGGTTGTGGCGTATTGGCCAAAGCGAAAGTCAGCTCCGCGGCCTCGGTAACGTGCTTCTTCAGCTCGGGGATATCCACTTTGTCGAAGGTATCCGACTCGGCGTGATAGTTGATCAGATAGTTGGCCTCGTCCTGGTTGGCGACGAAGGTAGGAACTCCTTCCAGCATGAAGTCGAAGTTGTCGGTACCCCATTCGGCGTCGGTGGTCAGGTTAGCGGCTCCGAACTGCTGCAACGGGCTCACCAGAGGCGTCACGGCGCTGACCAGATCCTTGCGGCCACCCAAGGAAAATCCTGTGATGCGTCCGATGCCGGAATCCACAACGACCACTCCGCCCGCCTTGTCCAATTCATCGCGGTGCGACGTCGCATAAGCACGCGAGCCCAGCATGCCTTCTTCCTCTCCGGTAAACAAGGCAAACCGGATCGTACGCCGCGGCCGCAGACCTGAGGCTTTGATGGTCCGCAAAGCGTCGACGACGAGCGCGGCGTTGCAGCCGTTGTCGAGAGCGCCGGTACCCAGCTCCCACGAGTCAAGATGCGCGCCCAGCAAGACAAATTGATCAAGTTGCTCGCTGCCGCGTAATTCAGCAACCACGTTGGCGGCCTTGATGGGGCCTCCAATCTGGTTCGGGATCGACAGGTCCGCAAATAATTTCTGCCCGGAGGCAAGCAAACGGGCAATTCGCCCGGCATCTTCGCGCGCCACCAGCACCATGGGAATGCGCTCGATTTCTCCTTCCACGGCATTGGTGTGCCGGTACATCAAGTCATGCGGGCGGGTAGATTGGAAGGCGATCGCCAGCGCTTTTGCTTGCACCGCCCGATCCACAATCCCCGGAGCATTCAGGTACTCCGCAAACAGATCGGCCCACGTCTTCATCTCGTTGGAATGGACGAGAGCAATGGCGCCATTGAGGTTTCCGGCGCGAGAGAAATCGGCTGCGGTGCCCTCGCCGACATCCACGATCGGCACACGCCGATGCGGCGCCAGCGCCGGAGCCCACCCAAGAGAAATGGCCTTAACCCGGAACGGCTCTGGCGCGACTACGTTCATCTGGGTAGCGCCTTCGGCCCACGAATGTGGGATGGTGTACTCCTCGGTACGAACGTCATCCGCGCCGGCAGCTTTGAAGGCGGACACTCCCCACTCGATGGCGCGCTGCATGGCGGGCGTGCCCGGCACGCGGCCGCCAATGCCGTCGGTGAGTTGCCGGAGATTGCTCTCAATGCTGGATGGCTTTTGAGCTTCGCTGATGATGCGGTCTGCGTCAGAGGGTGATTGAGCCGCGGCAGCCAGTGCCAGGAGGCAAATAGAGATGACGACGAAGACAGGTTTCATACCCGCGCATTAGAAATGAAAATCAGAAACAAAGCAAAGTAGGTTGTCTCGAAAAGTGTATTGCACAAACCAGATCCCGCCAGGGATTCTTCGCTTGATTCAGAATGACAGTTTTACCCAGCC
>DASSIO010000311.1:0-7080 GCA_035691825.1 Terriglobales bacterium
GCCCGCTCTTCGCCGCCAAAAATGCCCTGCACGCGATCAGGCGCTACGACGAAATCAGCCGGCTTTGCACCTACCCGGAAAACGAGTACAGTACCGCCCGCCCGGCCACGATCATTCTTTGGGCGAACCAGTCTTGCGACACGGCCATGATTTTGATCCGCAATTTGCAAAGGAGTGCAAATGAACTATTCCAGTCTCGCTCTGGCGGCTCTTGGGGGCACGGTCGCGTCTTTTGCTTTTGGCTTCCTGGTCTTTTGGCTGGTGCCAGGTCTTATCAAGGAAGGCCACAAGTACCCGGCGGTATTCCGGCCCAAGGAAGAAATGATGACGGTTATGCCCGTTGGAGTCGTGGCGACTTTGGTGTCGATCCTGGTTGCCGCCGTCATTTTCGCGATGATGCATCAGAGCGGGTCGGGCATGATGCAAGGTGCGCGCTTCGGCGTTCTCCTCGGCCTGTTCGTGGTTTGCGCCTTTGTGCTGCACAACTACGTGAACCTGAACATCGGGCTGAAACTCGCTCTGGGGCAGGCCGTGACTTACTTCCTCCAGTGGGCCATCATCGGAATCGTCATCGGCCTCATTTACAAACCGCTCGCCACACCCTGATCGCGAATAGTTCTGGTAAAAGATGCCACTCGGTCTTCGACGCCCACTCGTCGTCGGTGTTCTTCCACAACCGCTGCGCCGCGACGGAGAGAACGGTGAACTTCGAGCCGTTGTTGTTCCGCGCTTGACGCTGCTCCGGATCTGCACCAACGAAGCCGATGATGGTCACTGAGTTGAGGCACGACATGAATTTTTCTCCTTTCTTGTCCCATTTTCCTGAGGCACTCAGAAGCGAGAGGCCGCTGCTCCCAAGGCGAGCGGGTGCTTTCTGGGAGAGTGGTTGCAAGTCAGTTCCTACTCCCGGCTTACAGGACGACGTCGACGGAACCGGGAAAGTGAAGCCGCGCAGTGTGTTGTGTGCACCCGGATTCGGGTCCGCGGGCGCAGGAATTGGCCCGAACCCGTGCCCAGGAAAATGCGCGGCAGAAAACGGACGCTTACGCGCCTCATTGGGGAAGAGAATCGGCAAGAATCCGCAATCACGTCGGCAACGACACCGGAAAAAGGCAGCCTGTTCCAAACCCGTGGCGCGTTTTGCAAGCAGATTGGCGCGTTCGGCTAGTGCCTTTCCAAGGCGATAGATCTAAAGTGTCATTGAAGAGAAGCATGACGGCGCCGAGACAGACAGAACGAGAGAAGAGGAATCCTATTTATGAATTTATCTTTTAGGAACAAAGTCGCACTCGTCACCGGCGCCGCTTCTGGCATGGGCTTAGCTGCGGCCCAGGCGTTCGCCGAGGCAGGCGCGGCCGTCCTGCTGGCCGACTTCAGAGAGGATGCGGTGAAGTCGGAAGCGCAGAAGCTGGTAGCCGCAGGTCACAAGGTGGTCGCCGTCCGCTGCGACGTGAGTGACGACACCCAAGTGGCGGGGATGGTAGACCGCACCGTTGCAGAGTTCGGCCGAGTCGACGCCGCGTTCAACAACGCCGGCGTTATGGCGCGCATCGCCCCGACGGCTGATAGCACCCGCGAAGAGTGGGACCGCGTGATCGGGGTTAACTTGCGCGGCGTGTGGAGCTGCATGAAGTATGAACTGCGGCAGATGGAACGCCAGGGCAGCGGCGCGATCGTTAACAATGCGTCCGTTGGCGCGTTGACCGGCAACCCCGGTATCGGTTCCTACATCGCCTCCAAGCACGGCGTGGTCGGACTGACGCGGACGGCCGCGCTGGAATACATCAAGCACGGCATCCGCGTGAACGCGGTCAATCCTGGCCTGATCGACACCCAGATCGCCCGCGATGTCGTGAGCGGGGACGAGCACGCGTACGCCGAGATAGCGAAGCAAGTCCCCATCGGCCGCGCGGGCAGGCCCGAGGAGATCGCCTCGGCCGTGCTGTGGCTTTGCAGCCCCGGGGCGACCTACGTGGTGGGTCACGCCCTTACCGTGGACGGCGGAATGACGATTGCACCCTGACACTCTGCAAATAATCTGACCAAGTTACATGCTCGAAATAAGGAGATTACAGATGCAAGGAACTGTACTGTACGGGCCGCGTGACATTCGTTTCGAGGATCGGCCGGAGCCCAAAATCACGAAACCGACGGATGCCATCGTTCGTCTCTCGGCCACATGTATTTGTGGATCAGACCTGTGGCCGTATCGGGGTATCCAACCGATTGCTCAACCAACCCCGATGGGTCATGAGTACTGCGGCATCGTAGAAGAGGTTGGTAAGGAAGTAAAAAACATCAAGCCCGGCCAGTTCGTTGTCGGATCGTTTGCGACCTCTGACAACATCTGTGCCATCTGCCGGCATGGCTACCAATCCTCCTGTGTTCAACGCGAGTTTATGAGCGCCGCGCAGGCCCCGTACTTGCGGGTGCCGCTTGCTGACGGGACATTGGTAGCAACGAGCGACCTTCCTCCAAAAGAACTGATCCCGAGTCTACTCGCGACGTCCGACGTTTTGGGGACGGGTTGGTTTGCCGCAGACGCCGCGAACGTTAAACCCGGCTCGACGGTCGCGGTGGTTGGTGACGGCGCGGTCGGATTGCTCGGCGTGCTCTCCGCGAAACAAATGGGCGCGAAGCGAATCATCGCGATGAGCCGCAACCCATCTCGCCAAAAGCTCGCTCGTGAATTTGGTGCTACCGACATTGTGACCGAGCGAGGCGATGAAGGTGTTGCACGCCTTAGGGAACTCACCGACAGAGTGGGCGCCGATTCGGTTCTCGAATGCGTCGGCACACAGGAGTCGATGATGCAGGCAATTAAATCCACGCGCCCGGGCGGATATATCGGTTACGTCGGCGTGCCCCACGGTGTCGTGCTCGATGGCGAACAATTGTTCTTCGGTCACGTCCACCTGCACGGTGGACCTGCTCCGGTGCGTCGCTATCTGCCTGAACTAATCAAGCTGGTGTTAGACGAGAAGATCAACCCGGGCAAGGTTTTCGATCTGACTCTGCCTCTGGATCAGGTTGCAGAGGGCTATCGCGCCATGGACGAGCGTCGCGCGGTCAAGACGCTTCTGCGCCCGAATGGAACGAACTAGCAACTTGAGGAGACAAATGAGTTCGAATGGAGAGAGCAATGCCTCATATAATTGTGAAGTTATGGCCCGGCAAATCAGAACAGCAAAAGGCCCGTCTCGCAGAGGCCATAACGAAAGATGTCATGGAGATTTTGCAATACGGGGACGAGTCGGTTTCAGTCGCGATGGAAGAAGTCGAATCTCAAGATTGGCTAGAAAAGGTGTACAAAACTGACATTCAAGATAAATGGGACAAGCTCTATAAGAAGCCTGGATACGATGTAAATGACCTGTGAGGAAATCGCATGCTCTTCCTCCGTCGCACATTCCTCAGGGCCGTGGGCACTCTAACTGCCGCGTGCGGCTTACCAGCGGTTGGGTGGACCGTGACCCAGCCGGCATCAAATGAAAGAAAGAGGTCCGAAATGGAAATCAAAAGAGTTGGCTCGCAACCTTCCGCCAAGGGGCTGGCAGAATGGTTTACTGGCTCGGTGCGGGTCGATCCGTTGTTTCAGGCGCCCGATCCGGCGCTTGTCTCAGGCGCGAGCGTCACGTTTGAGCCGGGCGCGCGGACTGCCTGGCATACGCATCCGCTCGGTCAAACGCTCGTTGTCACCTCTGGCTGCGGTTGGGCACAACACTGGGGCGGCCCAATCGAAGAAATTCGGCCCGGTGACGTGGTGTGGTTCGCGCCTGGCGAGAAGCACTGGCACGGTGCAACGCCGACCACAGGGATGACTCACATTGCGATTCAGGAAAAGAAGGACGGCAAGGTCGTAGATTGGATGGAACAGGTCAGCGATGAGCAGTATCGGGCGCGATTAAGGGCTCAACAATGAAAGCAGAGTTAAGCCTTAGGTGAGCCATGGCGAATCGATTTCGAGTCTCGATCACGCTGCCGCGAAAGTTAGAAGAATTGGGCCTTTCGCCAGACACCGTGCTGCGGCAGGCCGCGTTGCCGATGGGGTTATTCAAACAGGACAAGGTCCTAGTGAGCACCGAAGAGTTCTTCGCCCTTTACCGAGGAATTGCGGAATCCAGCAACGATCCGGGCTTCGGCCTTAAGCTAGGGACCGAGGAGCGTGTCGAGCGCTACGATCCGATTAAGATCGCGGCGCTCTCAGCAAGGTCGTTTCGGGACGCGGTCGAGCGGCTTTCGCGCTACAAGCAACTCACCTGTCCAGAGGAAATCCGTGTGGTGAAGCGGGGGAATGAATCCGCGGTCCAGTTCATTTGGCTCCGCGCCCATGAGGAAGAGCCTCCGTTACTCGTGGACGTATGTTTCGCATGGATTGTTGGCATTGGGCACCGAGGCACTGGACGGCCCCTGAATCCGAAGCGGGTGGAGTTGCAGCGAGCTCTGGCGCACCGAGAAATGTATGAGGCGCACTTCCGCTGCCCTGTGAAATTCAAGTCCAACCGGAACGCATTGATATTCAGTAAGGGGGATATGGAGCTTCCCTTTGTAACCTACAATCCTGACTTGCTGGCAACTGTCGCTCCGCAACTTGAGGCAGAGTTAGCGCAACAACTCTTACAGAAAACTTTCGCCGAACAAGCAAAAGGCATTCTGAAGCAGCTACTTGCGGGTCAGCGCCCAGGGATACAGGATCTCGCAAGAGAGCTACACCTGAGCACTCGGACGTTGCAGCGGAAGCTCACAGAGCAAGGGATTACGTTTCAGCATTTGCTCGAAGAAGCGCGTCGTGAGTTAGCCCGGCATTACCTTCTCCACTCGTCCCGGGAGCTCAATGAAACTGCCTATCTGTTGGGCTACGAAGACGCCAATTCCTTCTTCCGAGCCTTCCACCACTGGGAAGGGACTTCACCCGGACGATGGAGGGTGTTTCACAGGAAGTCTCAGACGACGGCACAAAAGCAACTTGGTGCAGCGTAACGCTTCGCCGCACGTTGCTGCGGGCAAGAGGTAAAGAAAGGGCCGCGCCTTTTAGCGCGGCCCCAGAATTTGCGGTGATCCAGTCTTACTTCGACCGTTTGCGATTTGTCCCTATGGGCTGTTTCGCTGCCGCACTGGTTAGCTTCTTGGTCGGTTGGCTTTCATTCTTTACTTTGCCTTTGACTTTCGCCAACTCCGATCTTACACCCGTGGCGATCTTTGCGGAGTCGACTTTGTACCGCGTGGCCGCGCGTGCAAGGTTAGAGTTTCTCTCAAGCGCTTGCCTCGGGTCGTACCCGGGGCGGAAACCTGGGGAAACCTGGGGAAACCTGGGGGAGAGACGGGACGTTTCCTGATCATTTTGCCTGAAACTGTGGCTGAATTCGAACTCTGGACATCCAACGTAAGAAAACGTTCCCTCTGTCCACGGTTTTCCAGCACAATCGCCAAAACCAGCGAAATACTTCCATCCTGACATTTCAATCGTCCAGATCAATGCGAACCGTGAGCAGTTGAGTTCCGAAGAAGCGGACTGCGGCGGCATTTCGCGCGCTGCTCGGCAACTGATTCGCGAGCCATCGTTGGCGTTCGCGGGGATCATCATCCGAAAACAAGTGGGCTGTGCCGGTATGCCAGCGAGCCCGCAGCCCATCGCGCAGCTTCAGGCGTACGCGCGGATTCCCCGCGATATTGCGGACGTACCCGGCTTTCTGGCCGTGCTCCGCCACGATCCAGAACTGCCTGCCCACGTGTCCGTTGCCCACCGGGGTGCGGCGCGGCTTCCCGGTCTTGCGGCCAATCGTTTCCAGGAGTCCATATCCCGGCGGGACCAGGCCGATCGCAAACAGAAACTTGATGGGCGGATTGAGCAGGTATTTCTGAAGAAAATGAACGATGCGGAGTTTCATTGTCACGCGCTCATGGACGAGGATTATATCTTCGTCTTGCGTGCAGGGGACCATGAGGCGGGATTTGGTTGGTTGGCTGGCTGATCGACTGACTGATGGATTGTTCGCGACTGGCTAACCAGTCTTGCCGGATCCAGTCTCCTTCGGATAGTTGAAGAAGAGCTGATTGCCGTCGGGATCATCGACCACCAGAACCCGGTAGCCCCACGAACCCTCCTTGACCGCGACTCCCCTGGCTTCGAGTTCCGCGCGCAGCGCATCCAACGCGGCGATTGCGGCCTCGCGCGATTGCGGCTCGACATTGAGGGAAATGAACATCAGCCCCTTGCCGATTTTCTCCGACCACGTGTCGGCGAGGATCAGCGCGCAGCCCTGCCGGTCGACCTCTGCGACGTGCGCTCTGCCATCCTCGTCGTAGCGCCAGGGGCTCGTGAAGCCGAGCCGGTCAACGTAAAAGCGGAGCGAAGCCTCAACATCGGCCACATGCAGGACGGGGCGCGCGAACCAGTCTGTCATAAGCGATGTATCCTCGAAGGAAGACTACATGTTCCAGGAAGCAGGTTCAAAGACTGGGGTGTCGCTGTTTTGAGTTTCCAGTTCCCCCCCGCCTCCCGTCACCCAAGATGAGAAAAAGTTAGACGTTCGCGCCGAAGGCCAGCAGCCTGCCGTCGCAATCCTTCACCACGAACTCGCGCCTGTGCCAGGGCATGTTGCCGAGTTCGCGCGTAAACTTGACGCCTCGCGCGGCGTACTCCGCGTAAAGCGCGTCGGCATCCTCAATGGAAAGGTACGCATCAAGCAGCTCGTCTTCGTATTTTTCCGGATTGGCGGTGGGCGGCGCGGCGCAGCGGAAATGGATCACCTGTTCGTCGCGCGCCACAATGGCGTAGACCGGTGGATCCATCCACGTGCCGAGACAAGTGAAGCCCAGCTTCCCGGTGTAGTAGGCAAGCGTGGCGGGAATATCGAGCGTGAAAAATACCGGCGCAATCTGGCGAAGCATAGGCCCAAGTCTAAGCGATGCCTTGAGCTTTCGGCTACTGCGGTTTGTCGCGCCGCAGGCTCCACAATCCGCGCACGGCGAGGGCAAAGCAGAAGAGCCCAAGCAAGCCCATCGCGTGAAGCGTCCAGACGAACAAAAAGGCCGGGCTGGACCTGGCGATCGCGCCGTGAAAAATCCCTGCCGGTGGCA
>DASSIO010000312.1:0-13693 GCA_035691825.1 Terriglobales bacterium
CCGCCTCCGATGCAGGCGGTCGCGAGCCCGTACTTTTTGTTGCGCCGCCGCAATTCATGAAGCAAGGTGATGACGAGACGCGTACCGGTGGCGCCGAGCGGATGTCCCAAGGCGATCGCGCCGCCGTTCACATTGACTTTCTCGCGGTCGAGTCCCAATTCTTTCTCGACCGCCAGATACTGGGCGGCGAAGGCTTCATTCACTTCGATGAGGTCAATGTAATCGAGAGTCAGACCGGCTTTCTGCAGCGCAATTTTCGTTGCCGGAACAGGGCCGCGGCCCATGATTTTGGGATCGACGCCAGCGATGCCCCAGCTCACAATCCTGCCCAACGGCTTCAAACTGCGCTTCAAGGCGTTTTCGATAGACATGAGCACGACGGCGGCTCCGCCATCCACGATTCCGCTCGCGTTTCCGGCGGTCACCGTCCCATTTTTTCCAAATGCCGGTTTCAGCTTGGCCAGACCTTCCATCGTGGTTTGCGGGCGGCGGTGATCATCCTCGGTGAACATTTCGCCCGTGGGCTCGCCGCGATGATTTTTTAGGGGTACAGGAACAAGTTCTTCTTGCAGGCGTCCGGCCTTGTAGGCATCGTCTGCGCACTTCTGCGAGCGGAGGGCAAACTCGTCCTGCATCTGGCGCGTAATGCCCTGCTGCTCTCCATAAAGCTCGGCGGTGTTGGCCATGTAGAGCCCGCAATAGGTGTCCAGCAGGGCCACCATCAAGGAATCTTCCAGTTTTCCTTCGCCTAGTCCGAATCCCCAGCGAGCGCCGCGAATGACGTGCGGCGCCTGGGACATGGATTCCATTCCGCCGGCGAGCACGATGTTGGCCTCGCCGAGCTGGATCATCTGCGCCCCATTGACGATCGCCTGCATACCGGAGCCGCACAGGCGGTTGACGGTCAGGGCCGGCGTTTCGATTGGCAATCCTGCTCTGAGCGCTACGTGCCGGGCGCCGTAGAGCGCGTCGCCGGACGTTTGCTGGGCGTTGCCGAACACCGCATGATCGAACTCCTTGGGCTCGATTCCGGCGCGTTCGATCGCGCCTTTGGAAGCAACTGCTCCCAAGTCCATGGCCGTGAAGTCACGAAGCTTGCCGCAGTAGCGCCCCATGGGCGTGCGCGCCCCGCTTACGATTGCAATATCCCCGGGTTTCAACATTGAAGTTCCAACTACAGAAAAGAATTCGAACCCGCAGCCAAACTTTTCAGTGTATCAGCGGGTAAAGAAAGGCAGCAAATCGGAGGCAGGAAGGATTTTCGCGGATTAACAGCAAACCCCCCACGGAGACGGAGAGACACGGACAACAAGAAATATTTCTAAGCCTCTGTGGGCACTCGCGGGGCAATTTGGCGCGGGGTGTTCTTACGCTACGGCAGCAGCCGCAATAACCGGAGCCAGAGCGGCGACTTTATTGGGAGCGGTGCGGGAGGCTTCCAGCGCCTGTTCGGCGCGATTGATGACTTCGGTGACGATATCGACGGGCTCGTACTGCTGGCGCGTGACCGCTTGAGCAATTCCGGCATGAAAGCTGACAGGCTGGTCCTTGCCGGGCTGATGAATTCCCGCCAGCAGCTTGCGCAGCTTTTCCACGGTCAGCAAGGCTTCTTTTTCGCCAGTTTCCCCGAGGACGATGGCCACAGTCGTTAACGCATAGCGGAAGGCCAAATCATTTTGGCGGATGTTGGCGGCGACGGTCTTGCCTATTTGCTGCATCATCGACTCGGCGGCCTGCTCACCCGACTCTTTAGCCACGTTCTTACTAAACTGCATCAGCAAAACCGTTACCGGGGTAGCCTGCTGCAGCGCGCGACGGGTTTCGGCCTGCAACAGATCGAGGTAGGAAACACGATTCAGCAGGCCAGAGCCTTCGTCGGTGACCGACAGATTCTTAACCAGGCGGCGCAGGCCAGCGTTATTGAGAGCGATAGTAATTTGTTCGGCGACGGTTTTCAGGACGACCACATCGTTGGAATTCCAGACACGCGCGGTGCTATGCATCAGCAACAGCAGTCCGACGTGCTCGGGGCCATCGCTCAGCGGCACAGCGAGAAGGGAAGTCACCGCCAATTCCGCGGCAATTTCACGCATGCTTTGCAGTTCGGGAGCGGTCAGCGCGTCCGGAATCGTAACTGTGCTATTGCGAGCGATGCACAGGTCGTGGAGGGCCGCTACCAGCTTGGCAGTCGGACCAAGATCGCCGGCGCGTACGCCGTCGGCACAGTATTCCTGCACCAGGGACGGAGGCGCGCCCGGCTTGCGCATGACTGCCAGACAGCGGGTTGCCTTCCATTGTGCTCCGATCTCGTTCACTGCGGTAAGGAGCACATTGCTGGCGGTACTTTGCTTGTAAAGCTTGCGCGTAATCTCGGCTACACGGGTAAAGCTGCTTACGTCTGAAGCTGCCGGCGCGGCCGATGTCGGTGGCTGGGCGGGAAGCGGGGTTATCGGAGGCGGAGTTGCTGGAAGCACGGGCGCGCTGCCTGCGTACTTCGGAGTCATGCCCGCTGACAGATAAAGCCGCTGCAGATCTTCGTTTCGTTCTTCTTCATGGGGGAAGAGTTCCTGAATCCTCTGCAGGCGCTCCACGGCTTTGGAGCGCATACCATACTGCACCAGAATTTCCGCCTGCAGCATGAGGTCCTGCAAGGCGGCAGTGCCCAGCGTGGGCTCCTGCCGGCTCTGTTCCTCTTCGGTCTTGGTTGCGCTGCTGAAGCGTGAAGCAATGACCTGAAAGCGATTTTCGTCGATTTTGCCCTTCAGCAGTTGCAGCCTTTTCTGATGGCCGGGCTCGTAGGGATCGACTTCGGCAGCGCGATCCAGCGATTCGGCCGCCTTGGCGAAATTCCCGGTGCTGCAGTAGAGATCAAAAAGCTGCAACAGGGTTTGCGAGTAATCGCCCTCGCGATTGGAAGAATTGAAAAGTTCGCCGAGGAATTCGAGCACATCGGCGGAGGCGCGCCGCTTGGCGGCGATTTCCTGCATCTGGGCGACAAACGCCTTGCGCTCGCCGCGCCGCCGCTGGAATTGTTCTGTCTTTTTGGCCAGTGCAACCGCTTCTGTGTCCAGCTGCGCGTCGATCATTTCCCCGATCAGTCGGAGGACCTGGTCAAAACGAGATGCAGGCTGCTGCTCGAACAATTCCCAGATAATAGGTTCGGCGTCGACCAGCCGGTTGGCTGCCAGCAGGGCTCCGGCATAGGTTTCGCGCAACTCGCTGGTTGCGCCACCTGACTGAACTTGCGGCTCCAGAACGAAAATCGCAGCGCCCACCTGGCCTTCGGCCATGAGGCCTTTGCCGTATTCGAGAACGATTTCCGGATCAGAAGAATCTTCCGCGTAGGCGCGCTCGTACAACTGGAGTCCGCTCTGACCAGCTTCGGTACGCAGTTTTGCGACTCGCGAGAATGCCGTCGCGGATCCTTTGTGATCGCCTACTTCCGCCGCCAACTCGCCCAGCCGCAGCAGATTCGATTCGTTGGGATCGAGTCTGACAAGGGCCTGCAGGCAGGCCAGCGATTCCTGTTTGCGTCCCTGCTTCGTCTGCTCAGCCAGCGCCGACTCGTAGGTCTCGAGCGCCAGCTTTTTGTTCGAGGATTCCACCAACTGAGCAAAGCGTACTTTATGCTCCGAGCTGGGATTGACCAGTCGGGCCAAGCGCTTGTAGGTCAGGGATGCGCGGCTGGCATCGCCGGCGGTGAGTTGCCGCTCGAACAGCTGGCCCAGAAGGTTGACAGCTTCTGTAGTTCGATTGAGAGACAAACAGAGGTCGGCAGCCATCTGCCGGACACTGTCATTTTCGGGATCCTCGGTCAAAACGGCGAGGAATTCCTGAAGAGCGTCGGCGGTCTTTCCTTTTTGGAGGAATTTTTCCGCGCGGTCCACCCGCTTAGCGATTTCGGCTCGGTCTGGGCGCTTAGTGGTGTCAGGCATGACAGGAACGCAGAATGACCCGACTCGATTCTAGGTCCGCCTCCGAACCCCGGGCAACGCAGTAACGACTCGGGCCGGTTACGAAGGTCATCCATGACGGTAAATCTTTGGTCTGATTACACCTGGGAGGACAAGACCGCCTTTATCCAGCGGCGAGGAAGCATGGGCACAGCTTGGCCGGGCTCGGGGTAAAAAGCGTCTGACGCATCAAGAACGACCACTGGGGCTAAAGCCCTCGGTCATTCATTACAACTTGCGGTCCTGAAGAGGCCGTCACAAAACTCGTGCCGTCCGCCCAAACGGACTCGGTTTGCTCCACTTTGATCTTCCCGGCACTCGCGTGCCGGGCTTTCATGTTCCGCCGCTGCGCGGCTGTTGCGCGACTTGTCCCACCGGTGGCGCTCAAGGCCGAGTGTCGTAACAGCCTTTAAAAGGCCCTCTCCCACGGTGATGCATGGATCTCTGACTTTTTCGCAGCCGGTCCAGGGGTTCCGAAACTGGGCAATTTGGTTACAATATCGCGATGCGCGACGATTGCCTCCAATACCGCTCCGAATTCCCCATCCTCGAACGCACGACCTATCTCATCAGCAACTCCCTGGGCGCGATGCCCAAAGGGGTTTACGACGCGATGCACGGCTATGCCGACATGTGGGCTACGCGGGGTGTGCGCGCGTGGGAAGAAAAGTGGTGGATGTTAGGCGCCGAGGTTGGAAATCAGATCGGCGCGCTGATGAATGCGCCCCAGAATTCGGTTTCGACTCATCAGAACGTGACCACCTGCCAGGCGGTCATAGCTTCCTGCTTTGATTTCTCCGGCAAGCGCAACAAGGTCGTCTACACCGATATGAACTTCCCGTCGGTGATGTATTTCTGGGAGGCGCAGCGGCAGCGTGGCGCGCGCGTGCACACGGTCAAAACTGATGACGGAATCACAGTTCCCACCGAGCGCCTGCTCGATGCGATCGATGAAGAAACCCTGCTGGTCCCCATCTCGCATGTGATCTTTCGCAGCGCGTACATCAACGATGCGAAGGCGATCGTCGAGAAGGCGCACAAGGTGGGCGCGAGGGTAGTGCTGGATACATTTCAGTCCCTGGGCACGGTGCCCGTAGACGTGCAGGCATTGAATGTCGATTTTGCGTGTGGTGGCGTTCTCAAGTGGCTCTGCGGCGGTCCCGGCGTGGCTTATCTCTATGTTCGTCCCGATCTTGGCAAGAAGCTGCAGCCCGCATTCACCGGATGGCTGGCGCACGAGAGCCCGTTCGACTTCGAGATCGGCCCAATCCGCTACACCGACCCGCCGTACCGGTTCATGAATGGCACTCCGCACGTGCCGGCTCTGGAGGCTTGCCGGCCCGGACTCAAGATCATCGCCGAAGTGGGAATCGAGGCAATCCGAGAGAAATCCAAACGCCAGACGGGTCGCCTGATCGAGCTGGCGGATCGCAACGGCTGGAAAGTGAACACGCCACGCGATGCGGAACTACGGGGCGGCACGGTGTCGATCGAGATGCCCAATTCCTACGAGGTCTGCCGCGAGCTGCTGCGTCGCGACATTATGGTGGACTATCGTCCGAAGGCGGGCGTCCGAATGTCTCCGCACTTTTACAACACCGATGAAGAACTCGAGCGCGGCATTGAGGCCGCCGAGGAGATTGTGAAAGAACGTCGCGTTGCGGCGGATTAGGTCGGTGTGGCGTCGAGACTCTTGCCTACGCAATCCCGCTGGCGCGCCTGGTTGTGACCTCTGTTCCTTTGTGCCCTTTGTGGTGAGACTCAACAAAACCTGAACCACAAAGGACACAAAGGTCCACGAAGGATCGTCCATTACCGAAGTAAGCCTCGCGCTCGCTTTTCTGCTGCGCTGGTTTCCCTGCCTGCTTAGTCTCGAATTGACGCGACTCGTGTGTCTTACGAGCGCGGGACGATCGCATGGCCTGGCCAGTCACGCCATTTCTCCTCTCCAGCGTAGATCAGCTTGAGATACTCGCCTTGGTTGGCGCGGTGGCCGGCCTTACGCTCTTTTACCGCGGTTTTCGACTGTTACAACGCAAACGGTTGATTCAGAACACGCCCACTTCCAAGATTCGCAGCGCCTCACTTGGACTGGTGGAAATAAGCGGTCTGGCAACCGGTCCCTACACGATCCCGGCTCCAATTACCGGCAGGTCGTCGTATTACTACCGCACACTGGCATGGGAGCTTCGCAAATCCGGCAAGAACAACGAATGGCACAAGATTGCTGATGAAAGCCTGCACGTGCCCTTTTACCTCGACGACAACACTGGTCAGGTGCTGGTTAACCCGCAAGGCGCCGAGATGGATATTCACCGCGATTTTCACCAGGAGTATGGCCAGTCGCTATTTTCGGAAAACGAAATGCCTCCCGAGGTCCGCAGCTTTGTCATCCGTTATGGAGCCTCCGGCGATCGCAGGATCCGGGTCGACGAATACTGCATCAAGCCAAAGAACGCGCTATTCGTGCTCGGGACTTTGGGTGAGAATCCGGGGTTGGAGGTTGGCCCCAAGCCCATTCGGACCGAACGCCCGGCAATCGCCACCTTGCGATTGGAGCTTCCTGGCGGGAATGGACATAAGGCGTCAATAAACGTCGGGGCGGGGCCAGGCGTGGCGATACCGGAGATTACCGTGAGAACCGAAACGTCTCGGGAGGTCATACAACTTTCATCCGGAGCGCGGCCCACAACTTCCGCGGAGATGACCCAGCAGGGAAAAATTGCGGCTGCTCTGCTGAAGGCGGGTATCAGCAATCCAGCCGCATGGTCCGCCGCGGGCATCGATAATCCTGCATCGGCAATTGCGGCCGCGACTCAGGGAGCGTCTCCTTCGGGAACAACCACCGCCGCTGGCGCGGCGCCGGCGCCCGAAGAATTTGATCTTCATCCCAAAGTCGTACTGATGAAGGGAGAGAACAATTCAGCGTTCTTCATCTCATGGCGCAGTCAGCGCAACGTGGTGGCCGCGCTTGGCTGGAAATCTATTGCTTATATATGGGGCGGCCCGGCGCTGACCTTGGTGAGCGTGTACATCCTGCTGGCGCAAGTGGGCTGGCTGTAAGACGAAAACTTAACCACAAAGAGCACGAAGGTTCACGAAGGAAGCCAACCACAGAGGGCACAGAGGTACACGGAGCTTTCATAAAGAGTTTACTTCTCTGAGGCAGTCCGGCGACGACATCGGTGAGTGCTTATATTCTGCGGGCTGAAAGCGGTAATTACCTTTGTGTTCCTTGGTGCCCTCTGTGGTGAAATCTTTACCGCGAATCGGCTACTCGTAGCGCAGGGACTCGATAGGGTCGAGGTTGGCGGCCTTCCAAGCAGGATAAATTCCGAACACCAACCCGATTCCCGCAGCGGCGGTCAGCGCAAAAGTTGACCATGCAACCGACATCGTCGCGGGCAGCGAAGGCCAGATCACCGGAATGATCCAGGTGATGATCGCGCCGATGGAGAGGCCGATTATGCCGCCCATGGCGGTGAGCATGATGGCTTCCAGAGTGAACTGCAACAGAATATCGCGTTTGCGCGCGCCGATTGCCTTGCGAACGCCGATCTCCCGCGTACGTTCCGTTACCGAAACCAGCATGATATTCATCACGCCGACGCCGCCCACGATCAAGCCAACGCTCGAGACCGCAAACATGAAGATGAAGACCATGCTGGTCAGCTGGTTCCAGACATCGGAAATCGAGTCTTGCGTGAACACGGCGAAGTTGTCGGGCTTGTCGGTCGGGACACGCCGCCGCCGGCGCAAGAGTTCGCGCATTTCATCCATGGTCTTGGGCATGTCTTCGTGCGAAGTGGACTTCACGCTGATCCAGTACTGTTTCTGCTCAGGATGGAGTTTCTTGAAAGTGGTGAGCGGGAAATAAACAACATTGTCTTCCGGATTTTTCCCGCTGCTGAAAACACTCTTCCGCTGGGAAGCCACGCCGATGACCTGAAAAAGCTGGCCTTCAATGTTGATTTCCTTGCCGAGCGGATCCTGGTTGGAGAACAGTTCATCTGCCGTGTCATAGCCAATGACGATAACGGGCGAGTGCCGCTGCTCGTCGATGTCGGTGAACCAGCGGCCGGATTTCATGGTGAGGTCGTACACGTCCTTGACCGAGGCGGTATCGCCTTCCAGGATCGTGTTCTTCGCCTTTTTGCCTTCATACTTCACTGCATACGTGCCGACGCCCAGTTCCGGGCGGAAAAAGCGCAGCCCGGCGGTAACCGCCTTGACGTGCGGCAAGTCCTTCATGGCTTCCGCATCTTCGAAGGTCAGCTCTTTCCGCAGGCGCATTTCTTCCGGAGGACGCCCGAAGGTGAAAGGCTCGAGATGAAAAGCAAAGATGATGTTCGAGCCCAGGCTGCTGACTAGTTGGCGGACATTGTTGTTGAGCCCGCGTACGATAGAGGAAATCCCGATGACCACGGCAACGCCGATGACAATGCCGAGTACGGTCAGCGCCGAACGCAGCTTGTTGCTGCGGAGGGTGTCCACCGCCATGTGAAGGATTTCGCCGTAATCTTGACGACGCAAGGACATTTTGTAATCCGGTAATTTTGTAATTTCGTAATTTAAGAAACTAAAAAGGGGCTTGTTTTAGATCAAAAAATTACCCGATTGCTAAATCACGAAATCCTCTACAGAGTGTTTCAAACATACTTTCAATTGGAAAGGCCCTCAGGGGCTGAAGCCCAAGTTTTTATAGGCTCCGGGCGGCACGGCTAAAGCCGTGCCCTTCCACAAACCTTATTTTGAGATCTGCCTACATTTCAAATCGGAGCGCCGCAATGGGGTCCAGTCTGGCCGCGCGTTGCGCGGGATAAACACCGAAAAAAACGCCAACAGATCCGGCTACATTGAGACCAGCGAAAACCGCCCAAGCCGGCACGGACGAGGGCATGCCGATCGCGAACGTGACCAGCTTCGCGATGCTTATCCCGAGAATCACGCCTCCAACTCCTCCAAGAAGCGCCAGTATGATCGCCTCAGTCAAGAATTGACTCAAGACATCTGATCTCTTCGCGCCCATGGCTTTGCGAATGCCGATCTCGCGAGTCCGCTCCGTGACGGAAACCAACATGATGTTCATGATGACGATTCCGCCCACGACCAGCGAAATCGCGGCGATGCCGATCATGGCATAGAAAAACGTGCTGCTGAAATTCGACCAGATACTGAGCAAGCTGGCATTGGTTTCGATATCGAAACTGTCTTCCGCACCAGGAAGATCGTGCCTGCGCGCCCGCAACACTACGCGCGCTTCATCGATCGCGCTTTCCAACGAGGTCCCTACCCCCGCGGCTTTTCCCGAAATTCTGAGGTTGGTCTGATGCTCGCCATACTGCTTCAAGAACGACGTGAGCGGGATCATGACATAATTGTCGAGACTCTGGCCCAGCGCCTTACCCTTCTTCTTTCCGATTCCGACCACCTGATAGGTCCAGCCGTCGACGCGAATCTCTTTGCCGAGGGGATCGATTCCGGGCATAAGTTTGTCCACGATGTCGGTGCCGATCACCGCCACGTTGGTTTTGGTGTTGAGATCGTTTTCTGTCAGCATGCGGCCGGCGGTCAGGTCGATGTCGAGGATTTCAGCCATGGACGGCGTCACGCCCTGCACCCGGGTGTCGCTGCTGGACTGCTGCGCATATTTGACGTGGCCGCTTTCGTTGCGTACGTATGCGCCGACATGCTCGCAACGCTTGCAGCCTTCGAGAACGGCCTGGTAGTCGTCCATGGTGAGGCGTTTACGTTTTTCGCCCTCCAGGAAATGGTCAACGTTGGTGACGGCAGGCGAGACCTTGAAAACAATAAAGACATCCGCGCCCAGGTTGAAAACCTTCTCCGCAAAGTAGCCGTTGATCCCGCTCACAAACGTGACCACAGCTATTACGGCGGCAACGCCGATGACTACGCCCAGCAGGGTCAGGGCGGAGCGCAGTTTGTTCGCCCACAGCGACTGCAAAGCGATGCGAATAGCTTCGGCGGTGTTCATTTGCGGGGAACCTGAACGAGAGTCGGGTGCGACGCTCTGGGATAATTCTAAGGCTTACGGGTTTTCTGGACCATAGCCGCTCCAAGGCGGGGCGCAGATTCTGGCCACAGCAGGCCGCCCGAGAAAATAAAGATGGTGGCCAGCCCTAAGGCGATGGTTCCGACGAAGATTCCGGCGAAGTGAAACAGGAGGACGGTGTCGGCCAACGGGATCAACCCGGCCATAAAGATAATCCGCCTGCCATCTGCCACGGTGGTTGCCACGATTAACAGAGCACCGAGGACAACCAGGTGAATTGAAAGCATAAGCCAAAGGCCTTTCAAAGCACTTACCAGCACTGGCGCCACGCCACTCGCCTGAATCGCTTTTGCCAACTCGCGGTAGCCGGTCGCGTGAATAATGGCGGTCGCCAACAGGACAATAGCTCCGAGCGCCACCAGGGATCTCGCAGTTTTCATGGTTCAGCTCCCAAGGGGCTAAAGCATACACCTGCTTCAGCGACCCAGTCTGACTGCAAAAAGCATTCGATCCGTGAAGAGCGACCGCGGGGCTGAAGCACTCACGGGAAACAAGACAACTTATGCGGCCCGACGGACGGCTTTTCCAATGGTGATCCATGAATTTCTGGTTTTTCCGCAGTCTTTAGACTCGTGCCCTTCTCCAATTTGGCTAACTAGGTGTCTTCAGTGGTGTCTCAAGCCGCTCGTTCTTAAGCTATGCTTTAAATACGTGATGCGCCCTGACCTGAACACAACGGTCGATAACAAAATGTCTAACTGGGCGATAAACGGCTTGTATGTCGCAAAAGATTTCAGCTTTCTAGCAAGCGCTGCAACTCAGGCGTGCTTACAGCAACTTCGGTATTGACAGCGGCCAATCTCGAAGCCACAATGCCGTCTGCTTCTAAGACGCCAGGTGTGTGGCTTGGCGTCGATAGTTCCGAATAACGCACAACCCAGGTTCAATGGACCGTCAAAAAGCCCGTCGGTATTGGTTCCGGACCGCATTGACTCGCGAACCGGCTAAGCGCAGTGCTGGTTCCACGCCGAAATGTGCTGAGACATACGCCCTCACAAGGTCAACAAAGGAGCTGAAATGCGTAAAGCTTTACCCGTGTTGCTGTCTTTTACAGGAGTATTGCTGATAACTTCCTTCGCTCTAGCTCAGTCGCAAAGGATTAATAGCTTTAACTGCGAGGATCCGTACTCGCTATGCGCGGAGCGACAGGACAATCGCAGTTCTGACCCGCAATATAAGGGGAAGTACATCGGTCACGACGAGCCCGCGCTGTTGTTTTATTCCAACGTGCCGGGTTCAGGCAATAACAATGTTTACAAGATTCGCCTACCCAAGGATCCGGCAACTTACCCCACCGATGCCAATCCGCAAGGGACAGGTTCGCCTACGGTATGGAACTTCCAGTTGCACCCGGCGTTTTGGTTCGGAATGGCTATGTGCGACACCCAATCGTTTCCCGAGTTCACGAACGTCTGTGTTCCGGACACCGACGCCAATATTTTTGACAGCGGGGATCCGAGTTCGCCAAAGTACATTGGCAAGCATCCCGGAACCGCATTCATGGAAATGCAGTTCTATCCGCCGGGCTGGGTGGTCAGCCCCGATCAGACACACTATTCGGCCGCGCTCAACATCGACAGCTTCACGCTAAATCCTCTTGGTCCCAAAGGGCCGGTGCCGAACAATCCGTCGTGCCTGAGCCAGATCGGACAAGAGCCGGTCAACTTTGCCATGATTACGGTAGATGGGAAGGCGCAGGCTCCCGCGGATCCCCTTAGCAACGATCCCAACCGGCATGCGGTGATTCCTGGGAAGACGTTCTTAATGAATCCGGGCGATACGCTGATTGTTACTTTGAAGGACACTAAGGATGGTTTCCGGGTGATCGTCAATGATGTTACGACGGGCAAGACCGGCAGCATGACGGCCAGCATTGCCAATGGTTTTGCGCAGGTGGTGTACGCGCCGACAGCCACCACATGCACATCGAACCCATATGCCTTCCATCCGATGTATGCCACTTCCGGTCCGCATACCCGCGTTCCCTGGACAGCGCACAGTTTCAATGTGGCCTTCTCCGATGAGATTGGACACTTCAATTACTGCGACGTGCAGGACAATTCGATTTTCCCCGGAATCGGAGCCTGCGTGGACAGTCCGGTGGAGACTGAAATCGTAGACAAGAGCCACCATGAGATCGACGACTTCGTGTGCGTCGATACAGCGAGTTCGGTTCCGTTTGGCGCTTTGCAACCGCTGGGCGGGTGTGTCGACTCTGATCAGGATTTTGACGGTGTCCCTTACCATCATGCGTGGGCGGGCAGCGGGACGGATCCGTTCGGATTCTCAGCCGTTCCTCAAGCCATTCGATTGACGAGCCCGAAATTCAGGCCAGCGGCTGGTGGCGCGCTGACGGACTACACCCGCGTTGCCTTCGAAGCAGATATTCCCGCGGTTGAAGCGGCGACTACCTGCAACCCGGCGACTGGGGCAGGTTGCGTGAATCCACCGCCGGGGGCGCTGTTCTACCCGATCTATACAACGACCACGCAAGCGGGACAGTGCTGGTGGCAATTGGGAGGCGGGTCCATCCCAGGAACCGTTAACAATTTCGGAGGAAGCTCCGCCACCGAATACAAGGAGCTGGAAGGCTCGGTGTACGAGACCGGGACACTGTCGAATCCAGGCTCTGGAATCTTCTTCGAGAACTTCCATCAGGTGTTGGCCAGCAATCCCTGTCCGTAACGTTGAAGAGTGTCGGGTTCGGGACGGCGGTAAGGGCCGTCCCGGGTCCGTGTGGCTTGCGGGCGGGAAGCTCTGACTAACGGCCGCGGTACCGAGACACGAGGGATGACAAAGCTGCGCTTAATCAGAGTTTTTGCAATACGGCGAAAAACTCAGCTGCAACCCTTGGTCGAGCATCCAATATAATATTGAGGTTGGCAGCTGGACCGGACGGTCGCCCCGTCCATTCTGGTGATTCCGCTAAAACTTTGTTCGCTTGAGGCGGAAAAGTTAGGAGAGCGGCGGGATTACGAGAATGGGCGGGGAGGAAAGTCCGAACTCCACAGAGCGGTGTGCCGGATAACGTCCGGGAGGGTCCTCATTTTTGCGCTTTGCGCAGAAGTGGGGCGACCCGACGGAAAGTGCCACAGAAAAAATACCGCCCCGCCGTCGCTGTGAGTGGTCATGTGGGACGGGCAGTCATGCCCGCCAGCGCGCACAAGAGTGTGCGCGCCACACAACATTCACAACGACGGCGGGGTAAGGGTGAAAAGGTGCGGTAAGAGCGCACCGCCGCCGCAGTAATGTGGCGGGCAGGGCAAACCCCACACGGAGCAAGACCAAATAGGGAGGGACCCCGCCCATTCCGGCAGGAGCATTTGGAGGTGAGGTGCTCTTGCGAGAATGGGCGGGGGCGTGCCGGCTCGGCGCGCCCAACCTCCGGGTAGGTCGCTTGAGCCGCGCAGTAATGCGCGGCCTAGAGGAATGACCGTCCTGCAGCCTCGCGGCTGCAGACAGAATTCGGCTTACAGGTCCAGCTGCCACAATTTGTTTCGAGGTCCTTCGACTCGCTGCGCTCGCTCAGGATTTCGGCTGCGGGCTCCCGGCCTCGCGTTGCTCGGCCTCACTCCCGCAAATCGCCTCAACTTACAGGTCCAGCTGCCACAATTTGTTTCGAGGTGCTTCGACTCGCTGCGCTCGCTCAGGATTTCGGCTGCGGGCT
>DASSIO010000313.1:0-4349 GCA_035691825.1 Terriglobales bacterium
ATCAACCGGAGCCACAGAGAATTGCGGCACGACGAAAGGCGGTGTGAGCGATTACGTCGTCGCTACTTACCAGAATTACTCCGCGTGCTCGGCCGGGGGCGCGGGTGGTGGCGGCGGCAGCGGGTCTAACGTGTCCATGTATGACATGCCCGTTCGCCTGGTGCAGGCCCAGTGACGTCGCTATAGGTTGGAGCCGAATGACGCCCTGCGGCAAGACACACGAACTCGGCGAGGCTGCCCCAGCGACTGTTCGATACCACCAGGGCCGGAGTAACTTCCATAACGGGCCAAGACAAACCGAAATCAATGATTCGTGCGCACAGGGACCTCCGGGCGGGTGATCGGTTTCCATCCACCCATATGAAGATCGTTCTTTCGGAGATTCTTCCGTCCCTGAGCCGCTCAGAACAGCAGGCGAGTGGCGACGGAGGCCCTCTGGAAAAATTACAAACTGTTAAGCGCTATTGAATGGGCGTTCTCGCGAACCCCAGGCCGCAAACCGGAATTCCCAATACCCCGACAAGCCGCTATTAAAGCGGCAGCTTAGAGGGGCCCCCATAAGCAGAGAACCAATTTTGAAACTCCAAGTGTTCTGGACAGTACTGGCTTGCCTGGGTTGGTTTTTGATGTTTATTCGCAGCTAGGGTGATGGTGAAGAATCGAGCCGGAATACGTAAGACGATAATCAGGATTGAAGGCAACGAGGTGTACTGGGTTACAACAACGGCAATGACCGCTGGCAGCACGTGACTGAATACGACCGTTTCATTTGATGCACATTTCATCATTGCTGAATTGCGGGGGCGCTTCGCCGATGGACGTAGAATCGTGATTCGGACTCAATTCGCCACAAGAGTTGCGAATAGTCTGGATCTGTAGTCGGCCTGAGGCGTGAAAAGGGCCGTCCCCGGCGAAGCTCGGAGGCGGCCTAAATGGAGAAACAATGCGATGGTAATAGTCTGGCCGCTTTTGGCGGGGTGCAATAAGTGCCTGAAAGCCTCCGAGACGAATCACTCACGCCACCAAAGTAACCTAGCGACGGTAATCCTGACGTCAATTACGAATGTGTAGGGTGAACGCCACGTGCGAGCCATTTCCGCTGCAGCTGGGGTTGTCTAGCATGAACCATCGCCGTAAGGCGAAATTGAGGTAACTGAGGAATGAACGTGAAAGAACTCCTGAAGAACATGTGGTCGAACGATGAAGGACAGGACATCGCGGAGTACGCTGTCATGCTGGCGGTGATTCTGGTAATCGTAGTGGGAACCATCCGGCTGATCGGCTCGCAGGCGAACAACGTCTTTTCTGAGACCGCGAGCTCAATGGGTGCATAAAGAATTGCACTCAGGAATGCTGAAGCATTTGCTCCCCCTATTTTTTTTCATGCTGCTGCTGCCACTCTGAAAGTATGTCCTTCGGCGCTCGTGAGGAAGATTGAGCGACTGTGCAGGCAAAAGTATCTCATTTGCTCGGCTTCTTAGGAGTGAGACGAGAGGCTTGCTTTGCGCGATGTAGCTTCAGCCTGGCTGACGCAAATTCCGCAATTTCTTGGCCGCTGCCGGCCTCGACCTGCACTTTGAAAATGTTCGCCCCAATCAGACCACGAATGCCCTTATCCATGGAGAGGACTCGGCCACGCACCCAATTCCGCCCATGCTCTCGTGGGTGTTGTCAATGCGGACGATGACCTCCATCTGGGGTTGCCCCCAAGAAACCGGGGCGCTTGGGAGGGCCAAGCCTGCGACAAGGATCGAAGTATGCGTGTTGCAACTTGCCATCGCTGCAGAACAGCTCGACTCGTGGCTCGTAATCGGACTCTTCTTTTGGATCAATGCCAGACCGAAGCTCAAAGCGGAACTGCTTCGCGCCCAGTCATTTTGTGTTCCGACCGAAATTCCATCTATCTTCCGCCCGCGCTAATGCCGTTCTCCTCGTTTTGGTAGGGGCTCAGAGCACCGGACTGGGGATATGTTGCAACTGTCGCTGCACAAGCCAGCGCAGCAAGTAGAGCAAGCGGGGTGGGGACTATGAACGGACGAATTGCTTCGCAAAACCGCACGCACGTCATGGCTCCTCAGGAAAACACTCACTCCAGCTTCTGTCCAACCTCGATCCACAACAAGAGTTGCTTGGGAGAGAGCGACGTTCCTACCAAAAACCGTTACGAAATCGCATGATGCTGGTCATGCGCTCCGACGTCTGGGCAGAGGTAAGGTTGGAGTGTTAGGTGCACTCTCGCGGCAAACGCACAGTAGAGCTGATCAAATCAATCGCGGCCAGCATCGCTGCAGGCGCGCCCATTGTCTCGCAAGCGAAACAATTCTCTGGCGTGGCAGTGAAGAAGGAGTACCGCAAATTACAACTTAGGATTCTGTACCCATCGTGCTTTCCGATGTTTGGCCGGAAAAGTTGGGTCTCGATCTAGAATAGCGGCATGTCAGCGAATAACGATTGCTCGACCCCTGCCCATACATGATTGGTGCTGCGAACACTCACAGGGACGAAAACAATCCTACCCATGCCCATGGGCGGGTGGGTCGTACTAAGCCGTCGGAAACCTTAGGCTGCAGCATTACAGCTAGAGCACGTGCATTGGAAAGCCGGGTCTCCTTCAGTTTCTGTGTGACCACAACGGCCGCAGATGTACTTCTTGCTGGCATTGTCCTGCAGCGTCATTGGCCGATGTCGATCGCCCAGAACGCAATAGGGACATTGCGGAGTAGTGTTTTGTGCGGTCATCGAAGTACATCTTAACGCCATCAAACAGCGCTATATTGGCGCTGTAAGCCGCTGGCTTCTAAGAGAATGGCACTTTTCCACAGTTTGATGATTTAGCGCGCAGGGAAAAACTGAAGGCCATTTGGGGCGCAGCATTCTTTTGAAAGCATGGGCTAAGCAGACACCCAGCGAATCGTCGCAGGACACCACCTTCGGTAATCTGGCTGAGTGGTGGAACGGGGGAGCATTGTGTGGACTAGCACGTCGCGCCGCTCGTCAACATCCCCAATATGGAGGTTACAGCGTGCGAATTCTGCCACGAATCATAGGGTGCTGCGTTCTGGCGGCACTGACGACCACAGCCTTCGCTCAGAGCAGCGGAAATACGAATTGGAACGTAGATCAAACCCAATGCTCGATGTCCTGTGCTAACAATGACTGCATCGCCAACCCGGTTACTGGTTTTAACACAACCGGCGTTGCCAAGCTGAGCACAACCATTCAGACGCCAACCTCCGGATCGACGGCTATCATCATTCGGCCTTCGGCCGTTACTGGCCTTTTCACCAACACCAAAACCACCAGCACCACGCTGGCATCCGCCGAAGCTTCGGTGAACGTCGCGGTCAAGCTGGACGGTAACCCGATTCCGGGTCTCTCGTCGGTGGTCTACGACCAGCGCTTGCAGCAGTTGAGTACGAACATCTTCCAGAATCTCAGCAACACAACTTGCACCACCAGCAATAACGTCACGACTTGCACCTGCGCCGATGGCCAGACCTGCAACATCGACCTGGCCTTGGCCTCATTATCGGCGCATAGTTACGATTTTGTGGTGGGCAACCCCAATGCCAACGGCACAAATTACCACACGGTCGAGGTAGACTTTTCCCTGAGCACGCCCAGCAGTTCCGGTAGTAGCGCTGCGGCATGCGTGGGGCCGGTCTCCCTTACCGTGGAACAGGTGAAAGCGTTCCAGCAGAACTTCAACTGAAAAACAATCCCGAGTGGGCCAGTCGTTCGCACGAACACTGGCCCTTGTATGTACGCTTCGCTGCCAGAACCGCGCAAACTCTGATCGACTGCTCGGATCCGGAACTTAGGCGTGCGCATGCGCCTCTCGGACTACTCGCAAATTGGAAGTGTCCTTCCCAGCATTGTGAAAACGTTATTCCGTGCCCATTTCTGTAAGTTACCATCGTAACCTGATAAGACGGAGAACAGCCAAAGGTGAATATCCGATTGCGAATGGTCTAACAAGCGCGTCTAAGGAGACTCTGATTAGGTCCTCCCTTTCCACAGTGAAGATAGATAAAGTCATGCCAGCGTGAACACTCCTGGGAGACAGAGGACGCTGGCGATGATGACGGGATTTGAGCGGTATACAAAGAAGACGCGCCGAGCGATGTTCTTGGAAGAGATGGAGCAGGTGGTGCCGTGGGACAGGTTGTGCGCTCTGATCGAGCCGCATTATCCCACGCCGGGCAACGGGCGACGACCGAAAGAACTCAAGCAGATGCTGCGGATTTATTTTCTGCAGCAGTGGTTCAACCTGTCGGACCCAGCGGAAGAGGCGCTCTATGACTCGGTGGTGTTGCGCCAGTTCGCAGGGATTGATCTGGGCTCGGAGC
>DASSIO010000314.1:0-3665 GCA_035691825.1 Terriglobales bacterium
TCGGCTGGGAGATCGTCCAATCGGTAGGACTCCAGACTCTGGATCTGGCTATCCTGGTTCGAGTCCAGGTCTCCCAGCCAATCTTTTCATTGAATTAGCGAAAGCCCAATCCAAACTTAGGAACATTCTTTCTTGAAGCGCGTGATCGCGCTACGCTCAGACTACTCGACCCGCGGAGCACAGTAGGCCAGCGTTGTTAGTGCGGAGCGACTCGGTTTCTCAGATCGTCATTTCCCAATCATGTAGAGCTGCCAAAGCTCCTTTCCGCTGACGTGGAGGAAGGGTAGCAGCGCAAGCTTGCCTGTCTTGCCGATGCTTTTTTCCAGGTAATTCATCTCCTGGAAAAGCGCTCGCGTTTCCTCGTCCGGCTCGGCATCGAATCCTGCTTCGCGCATCATCAAGATTCCCTTGGCGCGCAGAGATAACTCAAGGTGAATTCGTAGGTAGCAGAGGAGATCCATCACCACCTCGCCGCTGAACTTCTCTCGGAGGGACTGCAGATACTTGCCAACTTTTGACTCCGATAGCCTGCCCGAGTTCATCAGTTCCAGCAGTTCGGTATCGGCGTCGAATCCTACCTCCAGCCAGTTCCTCAGTGACTCCTCACTCTTGTCGAACACCACGAAGATCAGCAACGGGAAGACCACGAGAGTCGCGAGGGTCGAGAATACTGGAGAAAAAAAGAGATGATTAAACAGCGAATGAAGCACCATCGCCGCGAGCAGGCCCGGCAAAAAGATTGAAATCTTTTTCGGCGACTTAAACTCTGCCAGGAGCTGGGAGCCCATTGCGAAAATGGAAGTCGTCCCGCCGTGCATCACCGCCGTCCCCAGGCCCCGAAGCACCCAAACGACAAGGTGCGTATCGGGGATGGATCGCAGGTAGTAGGCGTTCTCAAGCAGCGCAAAACCTGTTCCCACCGCGAATCCGAAAATGGAAGCATCCACAAGAAATCCTGTTCTTTGGGAACGAATGAACCAAATGAGGACAAGAGCCTTGGCTGACTCCTCAACCACGGGAGAAACGTATCGCGAATAAGTCGTGAAATCCATCGCGAGGCGGGATAACAACATGCCGTTGATCGTGTAGCTGGCTACCGCCGCCACTCCACCGAGCGCCATCGTGAGGATTACCCAGCGCAACCGGACAAGCTTGTAGCTGTCGAGATAAATCAGCACGCCGAGGAAGATCAGAACCGGGAGGAAACCTGCCAGCAGGCGAGGAATGAATTCAGTCATCGCCTGTAGCCCCCTGTGGGGAAACAGTCAAGGAATCGTGACTAACGCATCGTGCCCCGCAAACCATCAATTCATGATCTTTAACGAGATCATAGCCTCGTCATGTTTGGTTAGATTGCTTCCGAAGGCCACAGCGTATCCGCCTGAAAGTGTCATGTCCAGTCTCGAAAGCAAATTAAACCTCAAATCCAACTGCGTGCCAGCGTTTCGAACCGTTCTGCGTACGGTTGCGTCGTCC
Organism: Terriglobales bacterium; assembly: GCA_035691825.1. Classification (GTDB taxonomy): domain Bacteria; phylum Acidobacteriota; class Terriglobia; order Terriglobales; family Acidobacteriaceae; genus Gp1-AA122. The sequence goes on from DASSIO010000314.1 coordinate 1,477, forward strand.
ATGTTCGTGATGAGGCCACTGATGAACACGGCGGGCCGCGCCCAGCTCAGGTAAAAGCCGGGCCTACCCACACGGCGGAAGCGAACGGGAGGAAGGTTCCACTCGAGCATGCTCTTCGCGTAGTTCTTTCCGGCGATTTCGTTCAGTTCGACTCCCGGAAAGCTGTAGTATTCGCGGTACCTTTTTTCCGGGCCGTGATCCACCCAGTTGTTTCCGAATCCCCCGAAATAAAAGTTTGCGAAAGGAGACAGCCGATCTCCGAAAGCCGTCCCCGCCGAATTCCTCAGCCAAATGGAAGAGTGGCGCAGCGGTAGTGCGAAGCCCCAGTTATAGTCGGTCCAGATCTTTGGGATGGCCGTCCCGTTTGCATAATCGTTTTGAGCCGCGACCTGCCACGCCTGGCCCTTTTCATCGTCCACGTGTCCCAGTGAGGAGCGCAGATTCGTGTACTTAAGCTTTGCTCTGACTGTGAATAGTTTTTCGAAAGGGGCGGCCACGTTCTGGTAATCGGGGAGGCGATCCAGATTTCCATAAAATTTGCCATCGACCGTCAGAGTCAATTTTCTTGGTTTATCGTAGAGGAGCAGCTTGTCGTAGCCGAGGCCAAACATGTATCCCCTGCGGCTGGTCTTCGTCGGTCCAAACAGATCATAAAAGTCCGCGGCGTTATATGCGGCGCTGGCTGTCCAGTCATAGCGCCGGTATTCTAGTTGCGCGTGCGTCCGCTCATTCGAAGGGAGCCCATGGTCCGGAGAATAGGATGCCGTGAAGTCGATGCGGTTCAAGGAGAGGGGATCGGAGAAATTCACACGATACCCGTATGCGACTGAATCCTTGTAGCCCCGCAGCACCGGATAGAAGGACTCCGGCCGGATATTCCCCCACAAACCATACTTGCCTTTGTCGGTGATCATGGAGTCCAGCGGCACGTCCGCCGGGGAACCGACATTCCATTTCTTCAGTTCCGGGTATTTTTCGACGATTGTTGCTCCCAGGAAAGTAATCGCGCCCAGATCATCGGTGGGCTTGGCCTCGATAACCGTGGGAACGAAACCTTCTCCGGTGTATCGGAACACGATGAGCTGCCCATCCTCTCTCGGAATCGGCCGGAAAAAACCGGTTTCACTGTTGCTCAGCGCCTCGAGCTTCCCGGATGCAATCTCATAGCGGTAGATGTTTGAGACACCGGTGTAGTAGGAACTCCCGTAAAGGTACTTCCCGTCTGGTGAAAAGACAAAATCCAGTGGGAGCGAGTCGCCGAAGTCGAAGTGTGCGATGGGCGCGACTTTTCCCGCCAGGAGATCCTCCGTCAGGAAAATCTGGACCGAATGTTTGCCGTTGATTTCAGCTACGGATGCCGAAAGCAGGTGGCCGTCAGGTGAGACATCCAGATCGTAGGGTACTTCTCCATACGGCCACGAATAGACCTGGTGCCAATTGTTGTAAGGAGGAGGTACGCGGACGACTGTCGCAATGCCATTGAAGTGCCGGACTCCCCAAATCGATCCGTCCGCCTGGTTGAATGCCAGGTCGCCAATTCGAGCATCTTTCATCAGCGTGTGGGATTTGTGCGTGGCGGGGTCCAGAGACCGCAGGTCGCGGTACTCCGCGTTGTCAGTCGTGTAGAAAATAGTTTTCTTCCGGGGATCAAAGGTGAGTGACGTTACGCTGTAGATGGTCGGGCCCTTAACGTCGAGAAGTTTCTCAACCGAACCGTCCCGCATCGAGATTGCACCCACGTGTGCCACCACGCCCGGATAGTTGAACGCGCCATAGATCTTCTGCGAGCTTGGGTCGTAATACGCTCGAGACACGGACCCAAGGGCGCGCCTGGAAATATCGTGGTAAGGGGTGAGCGGGTACTTGCGGATAGCCTCGAGATTTTTCTGCTGGAACTCCTTCTCCGATTTGATCCAATCTTGCCAGGCGTCTTCCAGTTTCTGGCCGAAAACTTGCCGAAATTGAGAGGCGTAGTAGCCTTTGCTTCCGTCCCTCCGGGAAACCCACTCGATCAGCTTTTCCGGAGAGTGCTGGTCTGCAAGATAGGACATAAAACGCGTGCCGTACAAATACGAGTTGACTTCCACCTGGAAGTCGATCTTTGTACCTTCGGAAACCAGTCCCAGCGGGTCGTAAAAGCGGCTCTTATCCAGAACCATGGAACGAAAGACCATCTCGTCGTATGGACC
>DASSIO010000315.1:0-7206 GCA_035691825.1 Terriglobales bacterium
CTGCGGCTTCGATTCTAAGTAGATGTAATCGCTTACTCAAGTCTTCTGTGAGAGCGCACGCACGTAGTGGTATGCGGCGGCAGGCCTGTGAACATTTTTTTTCTTGAAAAGCAGCGGCCGCTGCACTTATCCTCCGCCTGCAAGCGATTACATCACATTGTGTTCCCAAAGGATTCCGCGGCCGGAGCATCCGCAATGAGGAGAGCATGAACTCACGCGTCAATCGAAGAAAGTTTATCGGCGGCACTGCCGCAATCTCGGTTGGCGCTCTCTTTCCCCGGCATCTTCTTGCGGAAGCGTCTTCCAGCCATCGCGTTGTGGTTCGAACAGACACCGAGATCGGTCTAGTCAAACCGGAATTTCATTCTCACTTTGCCGAACATCTGGGTTCGTGCGTTTATGGTGGTCTGTGGGTAGGGAAAAATTCGCCGATCCCAAACATGGAAGGCTACCGTAAGCAAGCCATCGAGTATCTAAAAGACCTGGGCGTCCCGGTTCTGCGATGGCCAGGCGGATGTTACGCGGACGATTATCATTGGCGGGACGGCATTGGCGAGATGAAGCAGCGCCCCAAGCGCGTGAATATTCACTGGGGTGGATACGTCGAGGACGGAAGTTTTGGGACCCACGAGTTCATCGGGCTCTGTCGATTGATCGGCGCGGAACCGTATTTGGCCGGGAACGTCGGCAGCGGGACGCCGCAGGAACTCCAAGACTGGATCGAGTATTGCAACATGCCTTCGGGAAGCACGCTGGCGGAAGAGCGCGCAAAAAATGGCTCGCCGGAGCCGTTTCGCGTCCGCTATTGGGGCATCGGCAATGAAAACTGGGGATGCGGTGGAGACATGCGGCCCGAAACCTATGCGAATCTCTACCGGCAGTTCGCTGTGTATGTTCGAAAGTACGGAGATACGAAGCCTTTCCTGGTCGGCTGCGGACCGGGTGGCCCGGATCGCCGTTGGACGCGTGGCTTCATGGACACCCTCGAGGGGCGTCGTCCAGACGGATATTCCATGCATTACTACGAAGGAGGCGCGGACCGGCCGACCGAATTTACCGCCGCGCATTCCGACGAACAACTCTCCATCTTTACGAAAGTGGAAGACGCGATCATCGAGCAGCGGACGCTCCTCGATGGCTACCGGGACGGCCGCAAGATCGGATTGATTCTCGACGAGTGGGGAGTTTGGGACAAGATTCCCGAGGAGGATGAAAAGCGGTACGGGAAGCTCTGGCAGCAGAGCACCATGCGCAGCGCAGTCGCGGCCGGCTTGGGGCTGAATGTCTTCAACCGTCAGGCGGACAAACTGTATATGTGCAACATCGCGCAGATCGTGAATGTGCTGCAGTCGTTGCTCCTCACGAACGGCCCGGAAGGCAGAAACTGCATTCGGACGACGACCTACTACGCTTTCCAATTATTTAAGCCCCACCGAGGGAAGACGGCAGTTCGCGTGGAAAGCGCGGAGTCCTCGCCTCTCGCTCCTTCCGTTTCCGCCTCGAAGCTGGCGAATGAGATTGTTCTGAGCCTTGTAAACCCGAAGCACGATGAGGACGTCTCCATGGAGTGCACTCTGCAGGGCGTCACCGCAAAATCAGGTAAAGCCCAGATTCTTCACGATACGGATTGGAATGCCTGCAATAGTTTTGAAAACCCCAATAGACTTGTGCCAAAGGATCATCCAGTCAGCGTTGACGGAAACAGGATACGGCTCGATCTGCCTCGTTTGTCCGTTGCTACAGTCATCTTAAATGTAGCGTGAAGCCAGGATCTGGCTTGCAGAGCGAATGCCAAGCGGCTTTTTTTTGCTGCACCGAAACTTGTCGAAAATATTCGAAGGAAAACTCGCGCACCCCTGATCTCCAGGGAGCGAGGCCGAACCGCTCCACTTAGTCGGCAATGAAGGGAAATACTCACTTAAAAACTCCTGTGGTGCGGGCCCTCGCGCAGTTCATCGGCCTCCCGGTTTAGCCGACTCGGCCGAAGCACTGCAACCACGGAGTTCATCTCGTGGCAATCGGGTACAAGTCTTCCAGGCTATCGTGTATATTACCCGGCAACCTGACGTGTTGCGGTTGGCGAGCGTTTATTGTTTGGAGAAAGATATTCCATGGTTCTGCTTGCGGATTCACGGATCGCCGAGTCGAGAATATCAATCAGCATCAGCCCACTGAAACCCCCGGAGCGGCCGTCAATGTCACGTCCTGCAAATGCGGCAAGGACGTGGATATGGTGAACAAAGAATCCAACATCAGTGACAGCACGTTTCAGCGACTTCGAGAGCTAATCGTGCACGGGAAATTGGCGCCGGGGAGCCGCGTCATCGAGGCGGATCTTGCCGACCGCCTCGGCGTGAGCCGCACGCCCCTAAGGGCGGCCCGTCATCGGTTGCAACAGGAGGGCTACATTGTTGTTACCTCCCTTGCCGGGAACAAAGAGCGATTGTCGGTTGCGCCTCTAACGGAGGAAGATGCCCGAGAACTCTACTGGATCGTGGGACTTTTGGAGGGTTCCGCGGCTCGACTCTGCTGCGAACTGGAAGCTAAGGCACGGACAGACCTGATTGCAGAGCTGAACGGATTGAACGAGAAACTTCAGCAGTGCGCCCTGGCAAAACGGGCGGAGGCGAACCATATTTTTGACCTGGACATCAGTTTTCACCAGGCGATCGTGGACGCCGGTGCGGGTCCGCGGTTGCGCGCCATTCATGCGGGGATCAAGCCACAGACGGAAAGGTATTGGCGACTATACGCCAGCGCGATCATTGACCGGTTGGACGTTTCCGTCAACGAGCATCTGGCCATCATGGATAGCATCGAGCACAGCCGGGCAGACGTAGCGGAGAAAGCGATCAAGTTGAATTGGCAGAACGGGGCCGACCGGCTTTGCCAGGTAATCAAGAACCTCGGAGAGCGGGGCAGTTGGTGAGCCAAAAGGGCTGCGGACGGCAAGCCCGGAGCTTACTCGCGGAATTTTGACATGGAAAAGAAGCATAAGTTCTGGTAGTTTTTCTGCTTACAACAAGGTACACACAACTGGATACCGCAGATGGCGGTTTTCAGCGAACCATGGACAAAGCTCTATTGAATTCCACATGGGTCTTTCTTGCTCAGGGCGCTCAACTTAGGGAAGGATTTCAGGGTTGGTTTTCCGCATTTTCAGATTGGAGACGAAGAGATTCTGAACAATCCGGGTAGAGACAGGAAAGCATTGTGGGGCTGATGCGGAGTGTGTTTCTGGTCTGTTCGGAGAGCTCGTGGATGCGGGAGCGAGCGACACGCTACCGCTTTGTTCAGCGTGCAGTTTCCCGCTTCATGCCCGGCGAGAGAGCGGAGGATGCGCTGGCATGCGCGCGAGAACTGAAGCAGCAGGAGATTGGCGCGGTCTTCACGCTGCTGGGAGAGAACGTAAGCGACGCCGCAGAAGCGGAACGCGTTACGGACCACTATCTGGGCCTGCTCGACCGCATCCGCACGTTGCAACTAGGAAGTGAAGTATCCGTGAAGCTGACTCAGCTTGGTCTGGACCTTGATCAGGAAATCTGCCATTCGAATCTGCTGCGGATTGTCGAAAGAGCCGGCGCGGGAAGCACCGTTTGGGTTGACATGGAGGCAAGCCCGTATGTTGACCGGACGTTGGAAGTTTACCGGAGGATTCGAAAGGCTCACGCGAACGTAGGAATCTGTGTGCAGGCCTACTTGCACAGAACCTCGGCCGATGTCGCAAGCCTGATACCGCTGGGCGCGAGCATCCGCCTGGTAAAGGGCGCCTACAAAGAACCTCCATCCGTTGCGTTTCGCAGCAAGGACCAGGTGGACGAGAACTTTTTCAAGCTCACATGCCAGTTGTTCAGCGATGAGGCGGTCTCGGCGGGAGTGCGCGCGGCCATCGCTACTCATGACCTGGAACTCATCGGGAGAATCATCGAGTACGCGAAATCGAAAGAACTTGGGAAAGAACGTTTTGAATTCCAGATGCTTTATGGCATCCAGCGCCAGGAACAATTGCGGCTGGCTCGCGAAGGTTGGAAATCGATCGTTCTAGTGGCCTATGGGAGTTATTGGTTTCCATGGTACATGAGGCGGCTGGCGGAGCGGCCCGCGAACGTTTTGTTCGTGCTGCGCAATCTGTGGGCTTGAGGGAAGGTTCCGGAACCTGGACGGCGGCGTGCCTTGCGCGCGCTTAATCCAAAGGCGTGAGGTCTCTATGAAAAAATTGGACGGGATGACTCGCAGACAGTTCGTTACTACCGCAGCGGCAGTGGCCGGCGCCGCAGTCCTGCCGGCGGTGCGCGTTTCCGCGCTGCCGGGTCAAGATCCGGCCGTCGACGCGCAGGCGACAAAAGGAGAGTCCAAGAAACGCGAACGCGCGCGGTGGCAGGTTGAGCCGTTCTCTCTCAGTCAGGTCCGCTTGCTGGATGGGCCTTTCAAGAGGCAAATGGATATTAACAATAAATGGGTATTGGATCTTCCGCCGGACCGGCTGCTTCATACCTTCCGCGTAAATGCAGGGCTTTCTTCAGGCGCGCAGCCCTTAGGCGGGTGGGAGAAACCGGATTGCGAGCTTCGCGGGCATATGGTCGGCGGCCACTACCTCTCCGCGTGCGCGCTTGCCTATGGCGCCACCGGTGATGACGCCTTCAAACAGAGAGGAAACGAGATGGTCACCCAGTTGGCCAAGTGCCAGGAAAAACTGGGGAATGGCTACCTCAGCGCTTTTCCAGAGACATTTTTCGACCGGCTCCGCGAAGGTAATCCCGTTTGGGCCCCGTTTTATACGATCCACAAAATTCTGGCAGGGCATCTGGATATGTACGCCTACTGCGGGGATCAGCAAGCGCTAGAATCCGCGCAGAAAATTGGAAATTGGGTTGGGCATTTTTGCCAGGGACTTTCCGATGCGCACATGCAACGAGTTCTGAACGTCGAACACGGCGGAATGCTGGAGTCGCTCTACAACCTGTACGCGCTGACCGGCAAAGGGATGTACCGCTACATTGGAAATCGCTTCACGCACAACGACGTGTTCGATCCGCTGGCCGAACACCGGGACGAACTTAAAGGTCTGCACGCCAACACGAACATCCCCAAGATTATTGGAGTGGCGAGGCGTTACGAACTCGGCGGCGAGCAGCGAGACCGGGAAATCGCGGAATATTTCTGGGACGAAGTGACCTCCGAGCGCTGCTACGCAACAGGCGGGACAAGCAATGGAGAGCATTGGGGAGGAGACCCCGGAAAGCTTTCCGAGCACCTGGGGGAGTACACGGAAGAGTGTTGCTGCGGCTACAACATGCTCAAGCTGTCGCGCCACATCTTTGGATGGACGGGTGATGCGCGGGTGATGGATTATTACGAGAGGACTCTCTGGAACAGCCGGCTCGGCACTCAGGACGATCAGGGACGCAAAGGCTATTTCCTTCCGCTCGGGGCGGGGCTCTGGAAGTATTACAACTCACAATGGGATTCGTTCTGGTGCTGCACGGGTTCGGGCATAGAAGAATTCGCGAAATTTGCAGATACGATTTATTCCCACGACGAGAGCGGAATCTGGGTCAATCTTTTTATTGCCTCCGAGGTAAAGTGGCCGGAGAAGGGAATTCGGTTGCGGCAGGAAACGAATTTCCCGGAGGAAGAGCGAACGACTCTGACAGTGCGGGCTGATAAACCGACGGAGATGGACCTGAACATCCGCGTGCCGTATTGGGCGAAGCGCGGCGGATCGTTGAAACTCAACGGGGAAGTGCTGCCAGTTTTCTCGTCGGCTTCGAGCTACCTTACGGTGAAGAGAGTGTGGAAGGACGGGGACCGGGTGGAAGTTGAATTGCCGATGAGCTTGCATATCGATGCGATGCCGGACGATCCGACTATGCAGGCAGCGATGTACGGGCCGTTGATTTTGGGCGGCAAGCTGGGGAACCAGGGATTGACGAGCGAGATGATGTATCCAGGCTACGATACAGCACCTCGCGCTACCCCGACACCTACTCCTGAAATCGAGAATCGTTCGACGGATCCTGTTGGATGGATCGAGCCCGTGAAGGGATCGCCACTGGCGTTTCGAACGGCGGGGCAGTCCGAAAGTACGAGCCTCATTCCTTTCTATAAGCTCGCGGGCGAGAAGTACGCCGTGTATTGGAAGGTAAAGTCTGCGGGGCGCGGAGAGCGCCCTGCGTGAGATGCCACCGCCGGTGAGGTCCTTGCTCCGCTTCCTTGCCTCTCCGGGTATACGTTTTGCTTTCGCAAATCGCGCGCGATTCCGAGGAATCGTCGTGTAATGCACCGCACGTGCGTCGTCTGATTTACAGTCTCAGTTAAAGTTTTAGAGTTATTTCAGCTCCGTCGAAGCTGAACGGCTTGCGGGCACCAGACGGAGCGAGGCGGACTTCGAATTTCCGCGCACCGTGAAATGGAGCACCTGCAGAAGCCGCCAATGTAAATTGACGCTTTGCCTCGTTCCATGATGTACGCAACCGGGTGAACTTTCCGGACTTGTAATCGAAGCTCGTCCCGTCGTCTTCATAAAGTTCAAACTCGCCGTCCGCTCCGGGATACACATTGAAAACGAGAGGCTCGGAAGTTTTCTCCGTGGTGTATTGCTTTACGGGGCCCATAGGAAGGATCGCGCCGGCGCGGACATAGAGCGGGAGGGTGGCCAAATCCACTGGTCTGGTCACTTCGGTGGCGCCTTGGATTTTTTCTCCAGTCCAGAAGTCGTACCAAGTGCCGGCGGGCAGATAGACGCGCTTTTGCGTGGCGGCTTTTTCGGTGACCGGAGCAACGAGGATGTCGCGGCCCCAGAGATATTGGTCGCTGCATTCGACAGCGCGTGAGTCTTCCGGGTAGTGCAACCACATAGCGCGCATAATGGGCATACCCGTTTCGCTTGCTTCCTTTATCACCGTGTAGAGATAAGGCAGCAACTGATATCGCAGGTTGAGATATTTGCGGCAGATGGGTTCAACTTCAACGTTGTGAAGTTCACTCTCCGCGGGGAGGCCGGCGTCGCCACGATAGCCCTCGATCTCTTTCGGGCCGTAGTCGCCCAAGTTCCATCCCCAAGGCAGTCTCAGCTTCCAAGTTCGTCCGTGCGAACGGAAAAGAGGGCAGAAGGAACTAAATTGGAACCAGCGAACGTATAATTCGCCTGTGAGCTCAGGCGTGGTGACAAAGCCTCCGGTGTCTGTTCCCCAGAAAGGCATTCCA
>DASSIO010000316.1:0-16084 GCA_035691825.1 Terriglobales bacterium
CCCACGAAAGCAAAGAAAACTACGAGGAGGACAAGCAAAAGGATGTAAATGATGGCTATCGCGCGTCCACGCCCTTTGACCCAGCGTTCCAGCTTGGAGGCCAGTGGATCGAGGAGATATGCGAAGAATATCGCAAACAAAAAAGCGATCAGAGTCTTGCGCGCGGCATAGAGAAATCCCAGACCCAACCCAAACAGCAGGAATGTAAACAAAACCCGCGAAGTCCGTGAATCGATGAACGCTAGCAAAGGGGACCTTCCCTAATCCCTGACGATCTCGGTCTTCTCACGCTCGATTGCGATCTTCATGATTTTGAAGTGGTCCTGAGCATCGAGCCATAGCGACCAGCTGGCATCTTCAAACTTCAGCTCGAAGCGGGGAAGCTCGCGCTCACTGCCGCCTACTTGAACTTTGTCATGACCCACTGGTTGCAGGGTTACGCGCATGGAATTTCGATCCTGCGGGACAACCACGCCGAACGAAATCGGCCCGGAAACACACTTCATGACGCCGGCCTCAGGCTTGCAGTTCTGGGCGAGGTAGCGCCAGGCCAGCAATTCGCGATGCACAAAGAAGTTGTTATCCAAAACAATGGTGGAGGAAGGCAGAAGGAATGGCTGCTCCAGAGGTTTTTCCCCCGGTTTCAGGGTTACGCGCTCAATCAGAAATTGGTCGTTGGGCAGTAATTCCAGATCAGTCTTGTCCGGTGTTAGCTCGTGCCACTCGTACCGTACCAAGTCCCCGGTCGCGCTCAACTGCATGGTTGAGGTCTGGCTGGCCTTGTCCTTGGTCCCCTCATCATGCAATTGCGAAGAGATTGTGCTGCCGGTCGCAGTCTGCTGAATGGAGAAATTCTCTGTCGCGACTCGTTGCCCATTCACAAAAATGCCGAAGGAGCCGGAATCGATGGTTTGGCCCGGTTGTTCCTTGCCCACAAGGGCTGCGGGCCCAGCGATTATAGAGAGTCCGGCAAGAAGTATCAGGCACCTCAGATTCACGACGACTTCACCTCGCCTTGGGCATTCGTCAGTTGCAGGCGCGCGATCAATTCGGAGGCAACCACCTCTGGAAACTTGCCGCCTGTATCGATACGAGTGCCTGCTTTCATATAGATGCCATGCCTCTTCTCATACAATTGGCGAAACTGGTTCTCATCCTTGGCCAGGGGCCGGTCACCGGCGAACGGCAAGCAACGGCGCCAAAGCTCGTCGACCGTGGCGTCCAGAAAAGCAACCGGAAAACCCGAACGCTGCAGAACGTCAAGGTTGTCAGCTTGCACCGCTGTTCCGCCGCCGAGCGCGACGACCATAGGCGACGATTGCATCTCCTGTAATAACTCTAGCAGCGCCTGGCGCTCGATTCGGCGAAAAGTACTCTCGCCGAAGTTACTAAAGATTTGGGCGATGGTGCGGTTTTCACGATGCTGGATGCGGACGTCGAGATCCTCGAAGCGCCAGCCCAGCATTCGGCTCACGACTAGCCCGATACTAGTTTTGCCGGAGCCCATGAAGCCGATCAAAAAGACGCCGTGGCGTGGGGCAGAACTCTGGCCTGACGGGTCTGGAGTACTGGTCATCGACTGGGAGTCCCGGCGCTCTTCACGCCAGCTCGATATTAGCGCTTTTTGAGGCGGATTTTGCCGCTGAAGGTCCGAAGTATCACCGACGACGCGGCCTTGCCGGCTGCGCCCACGAAGGAGCGACCCCGTTGTGGCAATAGGGAAGTATGCTGCCTGGCGGTCAAGGGGAAATCGTTCTCCACGTCCCCGCGCACGGAGCGGGCAGTCACGTCGAAAGAGGCTTCCTCTGGAACTATGGCCTCAATGTCACCCGTATGGCTGGTGAGCTTGTAGTTGCCGCCTGTGCCAAAATCTCCTGTGTAATGGATTCGCCCCTTCGCCGACGTTACTTCGACGAAAGGCCCAGTCACCGAGTCAAGGTTCACGTCGCCGCCCACCGAATTGATTTCAACATGACCGTTGCGGATGTTGGTCAGAGTCACGGGTCCATTCAGGCTGCTGACATGGACATGCACGCCCGCCACATCGCGGACATCTACGGAAGCGACATCGCCTTCCATTGAAATGTCTCCGCTGACATCCTCGGCTCGAAGCGGGCCATCGACCGAGTGCAGGCTTATGCTCGCGTCCGCCGGCAACTGCACTTCGTAGTCAACCCGTGCATTCTCGGCGTTGGCGCCGTCAAGCAGACGCGTGCGCAGAACTATGCGATCGCCATTCTGGGTGTTTTCTATCTCGGCCTTATCGGAGTGACGGGTCGCAAGCACAACTACCTGCGCCGTGCCCGACGGCTTCACGGAGATGCCGCCGTACTGATTGATAATGGAGACGCTCGCCTTCGGCCCAACCGTGAACCTGTATTCCTTTTTCGTCTGGGCAGCCGCGATGGTCGATGCGCAGACCGAAATTACCGCTAGTGCTTGCCCGACGCGATGTCTCCTCAACATAGAATTCCCCTAGTCCGTCCGTACCGCCTGGTGGCCAACATTATTGCATTGAACGGTCCATCGCCAACTGATAAACCATCGCTTTTTGCTCATAGGCGTCCATCAGGAAATGGCGTGCCTCATCATCATTGGGATCCTGCGCCAGACTGGTCTCGGCGTCATGAATGAAATCGTTCACGCTTTGCAGGTCGTCAGCGTAGGTGGCACGAACCGATGGGGAAATGTCCGCCAGCAATTCCTGATCGTCCTGGTCTGCCGCGACACTTGGCGCAGTCACGGGTGTTGCCGGAGCGGAACTGATTGCTCGTTCGCTGACGGGCGCATTAGTCCTGTAGACAAGGCTTGCCACAGCTAACAGGGCCATCGCTGAAAACGCCAGCAACCACCCGCGCGAAAGCCAGGGCCTGTTCGCGGCCACCAGAACCGCGCCTGGCTGCTCAGGGATTCGTATCAAGCCTTCGTCTTCCAAGGACCGTTGGATGTTAGCCCATATCCTGGGGCTGGGTTCGTCCGCAGCACACAGCAACTTGGCGCCCTGGGTGATTGCCCTCAGGTCGCCGATCAATTCCGAACAGGACGAACACGATCGCAAGTGGGATGCGTATTCCCCGCTAGCGTCCTGTTCCAGTATGTCCGGCAGGATTTCCTGAAATTCTGCGCACGTCATGGATCCTCTCTCCCCGATACCGCTGCTGTGATACTCCTTCATGGCTTGACGGCCTTTTCGGCTCTGCTCTTGCGAAGGAGTTCCCGTAACTTCATACGTGCTTTGTGCAACTGTGACTTGCTATTGCCGATCGAACAACTCACGATATCGGCGATTTCGTTATGCTCATAACCTTCCACGTCGTGCAGCACGAAAATCGTGCGGTACCCGGGCGGAAGCTTGTCGATCGCGTTCTGCAACTGCAATCGATCGATTGAGCCGGCCAAAACCGGATCCTGAACTCCGAAATCCTTCTTCGGCGTATCTTCGTCGCTCTCGGGGTTGTCCTCAAGCGGCACCACTTGCAGGCCCTTCTTGCGAAGCTGCATCAGCACCACATTGACTGCCATGCGGTGCAACCATGTCGAGAAAGCCGATTCACCCCGGAAAGTTGCAATCTTGCGAAACAATTGCATGAACGCTTCCTGAGTCAAATCCTCAGCTTCCGCAGCGTTTGCTGTCATGCGCAGACACAGCGAGTAGACGCGCCTTCTGTGAAGGTTATAGAGCGTTTCGAAGGCTTCCGCGTCGCCCTGCTTAGCCCGCTCGATCGCCTCTGCTTCGGAAAGTTTTTCGGCCTTTGTTTTTCTCGCGCCGGTCAAGTCGCTGTTCCGGCCGCATTTAATCGGATGCGGCTAAGTAGCTTTTTGTTGTACGGCTTGCATGGGCCCATTCCGCCTACGGTAACCGCGTTCGTTGCGAGCGTAACACCTTATGTTCTGGAGTTTCGCCCGCTGAATCCATAGCCCTGCTGATAACGATAACAGGAGATAACCGGCCGCGAACCGCCTACGCGAAGGCTAAAACGGTCTGCTGATTGCCGTCAACCATTTACGCTGCCGCCGTGCTGGCCGTAGTTATCGTTTCTAACCCATGGCCATGGGGTCCAGTTTCGCGACGTCGCAACAATATGGCAAAAACTAAAGCCAATATTCCCAGCGCGGTGAGGATTTGGAGCATCAATTGGTACCCCGCAGGGTTCGCCGACCCCGCTCCTGATCGGTCGTTGGCCCAGCCCAGAATCCAATTGAAACTTGCCATTCCAATGTTTTGAATCATCGTCATCAGCCCGTAGGCGGTCCCAAGAGTCTTCTGATCAACGATATAAGCCACCGACGGCCAAATGATGGCTGGCACTAGCGAAAATGCCAACCCCATTAGGGACATGGGAACATACAGACTGACATTCGAGTAAGCCATGATCAGGAACGACGGGATCAGCAATAACGCTCCCAAACTCATGAGCAGGGCGCGTTTACCGACCTTATCTGTCAATAGGCCGAAGGCCGGGGTCCCAAACATGGTGAAGAACGTCAGAATGCTCAGGACAAAGCCTCCAAATTCCCTGCTCGTATGCCTGGAATCGATAAAAAACTTCACCGCGAAAGTCTCAAAGGGAAAAATTGCCGCATAAAAAACTGTGCAGAGGATCACCAGATACCAATACGAGGTGCCGAACTTGAAGATGTCACCAATCACGATCTTGTCCGTCTGTCCGGCCTGCCCGAGTTCATACTGGCGCTCAGCCCGAGCTTCCAGCATCCAGTAAAAGATCGGCCCGATGACACATAAAGTGACAAATCCCACTCCGATGACCCAGGGAGTCTGCCAATTGCTGTATGCGGGCTTTGCCCAGGTCGGGGAGTTTTGCGCCAGCCACGTGCCCAGGCGCGAAATAGTCAGATTGATTCCAAAGGCGAAACTCAGTTCCTTGCCGCGGAACCATTTCGCAATCGCCGTAGTCACGGCCACGATCAGCGATTCGGCCCCCATGCCGAAAATCAGCCGGCCGCTTGCCATCACCCAAAAAAGCGGCGTAGACGCGGTGACGATGGCTCCAATCAGGCAAATGACGCCAAATAGCAGCAGAGCTTTGCGGGCGCCAATCCGGTCGATGATGAACCCGCCAATCAATACGGTCGCTATCGGAGCGATGCTGTAAAACGAATTCAGCAGTCCGATATTCTCGTCCGAAAACCGCAGTTGCCGCTGGAGCACGTCCGCCAATGGGCTCAACGCGTCGTAAAAGTAGTAGTTCCCGAACATTGCCAGGCTGACAAAGATCAGAACAATCCAGCGGTAGAGGCGCGAAGGCTGTTGGCGCAAAGACTCAGGCATGGGCAGTATTCTCTGCGAACGGTTTACGTGCTTTGGTGAAGGTAAGAAGATAGCAGATCAGCCAGGGATTAGCAGCGAGGTTGCATGATCTGGCTACCAGAACGGGAAATGAGAAAGGCCCGGCTGTGCGCCGGGCCTCCATCATTGGCCAGAGGTTGAACTCTTACTGAATTTTCTCCGACTTGCCGTCGTACTTGACCGTGCCGGTCTGCTGGTTAAGGCGATTGATATCATCATTCGTATACGTGCGTGCAGCTTTGCGGGCGGTTCTTGCTCCCCCGGCAGATTCCATGACATTCGGCACCTCGAGCGGCCCAGCGATGTAGACGGCTTGCTCAGCCGCGTGGTGCTCCATGCGCTCCATATGTTCCGCCATCATGTGTCCAGCGGGCACGGCGACAGCCAGGCTCGCGGGCGGGACTGCAACCGTATCAGCTCCCGAGTACCAGACGGGCTGCGTGTAGACCGAGTCGGTGGACGCTGGCAGGGTGTCGAGAGTGGAATTCCTGGCTCCCGCTGACAATCCTGTGGTGGCATTGCTCGCGCCCACGGGCGATGGGGACACAGTTTGCAAAGACACCATTGGAGTAGTGACGAGCGGCACGAACGGGGCACATCCGTATTGACATCCCCAATAAGTGACCGGACCCCGGACCATGTTGGCTTGTCCAAACGCCAGGGCTGACAACATCAGCGCACCACAAAAAACGGAGAGTACACGCATAAAGAGCCTCCTGGGAAAACCGCCTTGAACGTTCTCCTAGCAGGTGAGATGCCAGCTTCTAGTAATCGTTCCCGAACCGGGATATCTACGGGTATTTCCCGGTAATTTAGTAATTTTTCGGCCAATGCACTTATTCCGGCACGGGAGCTGTGAAATGACTTGCGCAAAAAGTGCAGCAGCTGACGCCGTCAGAGTTGTTCGAGCCAGAGGAAACGCTTGGAGCGGAGCGACGAAACTTAACGTCCGCTCGATAGACTTTTAGCTCCACTCAACATGACAAGTTATCGCGGATACACTCCACAACTGCGAACTCGAAACTGGAAACTCGAAACCAGAAACTAGACTTTCGGAAAATAAGGGAGCGGCCTGCCCTCTACGATGGCCCGAGGATTGTCATCGGCGAGGACTCGGGCAGTATCTTCTCCGGATATTTCGGCTGCGGCCTGACGCGCTGCGGACAGTCCAGGCGTCCTCCGCTGTACACCATGCGCATCACTTGCGAGCACATGCACAGCCTCATGTTTCAGCAACCAGCGGGCGCTACGCCAGGCTTGTTCTCCCCAGTCCCCGGTCAACGCGGACCCGGTGACCTGAACGATGATCCCCATGGATACCCATTGCAGCACGCGTCCCAGGTCCTTTTGCAGTATCGGATTGCGCTCTGGATGAGTGAGTATAGGGGAGATTCCGCGGTCCATCAGGCGCATGAACGCATCGCTCGTCTGCGGCGGGACGCTGAAGTTACTCAGCTCGATAAGCATGTAGTTCGTGTCTTCGATGGTGTATGGCGATGGGTCCTGCAACGCCGCTTGCAGATTTTCATACGATAGGTGAAAGTCGCACCCCAGGCCTACCTGCAGTCGTGGTCCCGCCAGCGATCGGAGGCGGTCCAGCGCCCCTTTCAGCTCTTGTCGGTCATAGGCATAGCGATAGTTACAGTGCGGAGTAGCGATGATGTGCCGGATACCGTCTTCAACTGCCAGATGGCACATCTCTGCCGTAGTCTCCCAATCCTTAGGGCCGTCGTCGATGCCGGGCAGAAGATGGGAATGAATATCGACCACGCCAAGATTTAAGCAGATTGCGAGCTTAGCGGCTAGCGCGCGCGTGCCAGAACCAGGGTGATGTCGTCGGGTTGTTCGTTGCCGCCGATCCAATCATCGACCGCGGCCGTGACGACCTCACTCATTTGTACAAGCGAGAGGTCCTGATTCTCCCGGACCAGATCGATCAAGCGCTGCTCGCCGAACTCCCCAAACTCGTTTTCCGGTTCCGTCACGCCATCGCTATAGGCAAGAAAGATGTCACCGGATTCGAGCTGGACCGAGCCTTCTTCGAAACTGAGATTGTCGAAAAGGCCAATCACCATGCCTCCGGCCTCAAGGCGGCGGATGGAGCCATCGCGGCCGAGAATGATCGGCGGCAAATGTCCGCCATTGCTGTAGTGAATCGTGCGGGATAGGCCGTCGTACATCCCCAGGAACAAGGTCGCGTACTTCTCCTCCGGAGTGCTCTCGTAAAGTTGGTGATTGAGCAGGGAGAGCAGCGCAGCTGGGGAGATATCCGTGTCCGGCGGCCCGAAGGAGGTCATCAAATGAGCGCCGGCAGCGGCGCCCACCCCCACCGGCACGCTGGCAGTTGGGGCAGCCTCCATGCTGTACGCGCGGACAGCGGAGTGAATAGTAGCCATCAGCAGAGCGGCGGAGATCCCTTTGCCGCTGACATCACCGACCGCCAAAATGAGCCTCTCGGAATTCATTCCCAAAAAGTCGTAGTAATCTCCGCTGACAGTGCGCGCCGGCCGGCAAAACCCATGTACTTCGAGCGATTGCAGCTGGGAGATCTCCTTGGGGAATAGCTGTGCTTGTACCTCCTGTGCAATGACCAACTCATTTTCCAGCCGCTGCTTCTCTTTCTGCTCGGCCATGAGTCTTTCGAGCGACGCGGTCATGGAATTGAAAGAAGTTTCCAGCGTGGCCAGCTGGTCGGCGGATTGCACATCTATGCGGTGGGAGAAGTCGCCACGGTTCACGCGTTGAGTCGCGCGATACAGGCTTGCGACGGATCCAGTGATTGTCCGCGTCAGGCGTACACCGATGAGCAGTGCTATGAGCTCAATTACCGCGAACACTATGGCCATCGCAATCAGTGCAAACTCGATTGCAGGCGCGAAGTCGCCCAATGCCGCAAAGAGCCGGTCATATAAGACCGACATGCGAGTCTGAACGCTCACTGCGGCTGGACTGTTGGTTTCCCCGGTCTGCCAATCGACAACGAAGATCGATGTGGCAAAGGTGACGTTTCGATCCAGCCTCCCCTCCGAAGGAGGAATCGTCCCCGCGGTGTAGGCAGGAACCGGAGGCTGCTTCCCGGTTTCCAAGACGTAATCACCCTCGGGTTTTCGGACCCGGACACCGCTCTGACGGTTCGGAGCGCCAGCCTTGTCCGAGTCGTCAAGCTTTCGAACGTTGAAGCCCGAGGTATACAGAGTGATTTCGCCCAGATTCGCTGCCAAGTGCTCCAGCATTTGCTGGTCGAAGGGTTCGCTGGATAAGACCGTTAATGACCCGCGCTGCGTAGGCAAGGTCTCCGCCACGCGCAGATAAAGCCTGCCTCGATCGCGCACAACATCCCGAAAGGGCGGCTTCAAAAAACCTGGTAAAGCGGGCTCTACCCCGGCGGTTCCGGCTGGAGCGCTATTCATTACCAATTTACCGTTAAACCAGGCTGTGACCTGGCGGTCCGCCCAGGTTTCGTCATTGTTTTTCAGGCCCTGCAAGACGGCCGAACTCGCACCGCCTCGGCTTACCTGAGCTGCAAGGTCATGAGCGATCGTCGAGTTGGCAGCCTCCAAGCCTCTCAGTTCCGATTGCACACCGCTGGTCACGATATAGGTCGCGAATTGTCCGGCAAACAAATAGAACGTGGTCAGTGTCAGCGTGATTAGCAGAACAAGCGGGATGACTCCGATGAAAACGTAAGTGACAATCAGGCGATTGCGAAGCCGCCACAGCAACTTGCTACGAAGCCAGAGAAAACCCAACCAGAGAAAAAGCGCAACCGACAATACAGCGAGAAAGCTGATCCAGCCGCCGAGGGTTGAACCATTGGACAGATGCGAAACCTGCAGAAGCTTCTGCAGCAAGAAGAGCGCCAGATCGACTCCGAGCACAAAAAACGCGAATTTGCCGGTCCGGCTGCGGGGCGGCCAGCCCAGTTGCGTTAATTTCAGCTGCAGGTATAAGTAGGACTTCGATCGCATGGCGCTGGTGTGATTATAAGAGCAGTTCTTGGTTCTTCGTTGTCAGTTCGTGGGGCGAAATTCAGGGCAGGTACTCGGCCGGGATCGGGTTATCGGGACGCTCTTCATCCCAGATTGCGGAAGCGATCCACCAGCGCTGTCCGTCCCAGAACAATTCGACACTATTGATGCCTCGCGCAGTGATCGGTCCAGTGGATTTCTCCCTGCTCTCGTAGGTGCTGAAAATGTGAGCGATGTTCCCAAAGCGTTGAGTCGTCCGGTGAATTTCGCGCTCATAGAAACCTTTTTGAACGAGCACGGGATCGGCGGCGTCGACAAACTGCTGGTGACTCGCGATCCGGGCGGCCGGCTTACCCGATTTATCCTGCGCCATCATGACGAAACGGATATCGGGAATGTAGAGGGTGCGATCACGTGACCACTGTCGAGGCTGTCCCGCAGGTCCGGAGATCACTTCATAGAAAGCCTTCATGATGCCGTCGAGCGTGGATACGTCCTCGGCACGGGCCGCGATCTTCGGCACTTCGATCTGTCTGGAGGCCGGTGGCTGTTGTGCGATTGAGAATACCGCCGAAGCGGCGAAAACCAGCAATGCTGTGCGCAGTCCATGCTGCATACGTGTCCTCCACGCGATGAGCTTTCTCGTGTTCAGATCTCCGGGTAAAAATCGAAAAATGCCTCGAGGCTGGTGCGTAACTGCTTCTCGATTTCGTCCTTACTGCCTTCCAGAATGTGCATGGTAACGTGAGCCTCGTGGCCATTCTTGAGCTTTACCGGCGCCTCGCCGACCTCCGCTACTTCTTCCGCAGGCAGCAGCCTCATTCCGTAAACTAGTGTGAGATTCGCCATGGCGCAATTGTACGCCGCGATTGGCAGCGGGCGATTTCCCACAACAAGCGGACCTTTCGCGGTGTTGGTTTTCTTCTCTGTCACACTCATTTAGAATTCCGGCGTGCTCCCGAAAATTTCAACGGCCTTCGTTCTGGGCTTGGCTGTGTTCGCAATGGCTCAGCAGCCACAGCAGGGTACACCGCCCGTGAAGGTGAACATCTTGAATGTGTGCGCGCCCTCGGCGGATGAGCAGAAGGAGATTGCATCGGCGCTCGGCAAGATTCCCAAACAGCCGCAGTTTGCCGCTGATTTCGAGGTGGCACGGGGCATGTCCACCGTTCCGGCCGGTGAGGGCGGGGAGTCCGCGAGTTCCTCCCAGCCGATCAGCGCCAATTGGGTACGCATTCGCCGCGACTTTCTGCCGCAAGCAATGTTCACCACAGTTCAATATTCGTTCAGTCAGGATCGCAGCAGCATGGTGGAAACTCTCGTGCTGCATGTGCGCGAGCCCAAAGATGTGGTCCAGGTTTCCGTCGAGGATAAAGCATCGGCTGTGACGAGTCCCGCAGCAATGCTGGCCAGTAATACTCCGGTGGATCGCATTCGGTTGGAGCGCTTTGGCAAGTCTTCAGTCGTCTTGGCGCGCTGCACCTCGGCAGAAAACGGTCCGCCGCCCAACCAGAGCGCCTACGAGCCGCTGTTTCGAGAAGCCTCGCAGGTGATTGACCGCTACCGGAGCCTTCTGGGGGCGCGGCGCCTGGTGCCGGGAGAACTGGCCAGATTGACATTAAATTCAGCCAGAGCCCCAGAATCACCTAAAAAGACCACGCCACTTAAGAAATAGCCGTAACGGCATTAGGGCGTCTGCAACGGAATTGCTGTTAGGTTATCTAATTCTCTTATGGACAATTCGATTCGCAATGTGGTCATTATCGGTTCCGGATGCGCAGGGCACACGGCAGCACTTTACACGGCGCGTGCGAAATTAACGCCGCTTGTCATCGAGGGTCACGAGCCCGGTGGTCAGTTGTCGTTAACCACATTAGTGGAAAACTTCCCTGGATTTCCGGAGGGGATACAAGGCCCGGAACTGATTGAGAATATGCGCAAGCAGGCAGCGCGCTTTGGCGCCGAATACCGCATGGGCCACGTGGTTAAGGCAGACCTGAGCAAGTCGCCCTTTACTGTGACCATTGGCCGGGAAACCATTCAAACCCGCACGCTTGTGATTGCGAGCGGGGCATCGGCGCGCTGGCTCGGCCTTGTCAACGAACAGGCGCTGATCGGACATGGGGTATCATCTTGCGCCACCTGCGACGGTTTCTTTTTTTCCGGCAAAGAAATTACCGTAATTGGCGGAGGAGATTCGGCCATGGAAGAGGCCATTTTCCTGACCCGCTTTGCCACCAAAGTCACGGTGATCCATCGCCGCCCGGAATTCCGCGCCTCCAAGATCATGCTGGAGCGCGCCCAAAAGAACGAAAAGATACAATTTCTCACGGACACGGTTGTTGACGACGTACTCGATGTCGAGAAAAAAGAAGTTACAGCCCTTCGTCTTCGCAATGTGAAGACCGGCGAGCAGTGGGATTTTCCTACGAGCGCGATGTTCCTTGGTATAGGTCACGTGCCTAACGCCAAGATTTTCGAGGGCCAGCTCGACATGGATCAGGACGGATATCTCAAGACCAAGAACAATGTTTTTACCCGCGTTCCCGGAGTCTTTGCCTGCGGGGACGTGCAAGACCGCCGCTACCGCCAAGCCATTACCGCCGCCGGCAGCGGATGCATGGCTGCTCTGGAAGTCGAGAAATTCCTGGAAGAACAGTAAAGAAACCGGTTCTCAGTTCTCAGTTCTCAGTTGTTAGATACAATGTCTCAGTTATGGATCTAAGTCATGGACTAGCGACTGAGAACTGAGAACTAGCAACTGAGAACCGAGAACTAGCAACCGAAAACTGAGAACTAGAAACCGAGAACTGCTCTTATGAACTACCGCACACTCGGCTCAACCGGCCTCAAGGTCAGCGAGATTGGTTTTGGCTCCTGGGCAATCGGCGGCCGAAGCGAAGCCGCTGGCGAGCAGTGGGGCTGGGGCGATACTCCCGAGGCCGACGCCATCGCGGCGGTTCAGCGCGCTCGCGATCTCGGAGTCAATTTTTTTGACACCGCCGACGTGTATGGCAATGGCCGAAGCGAAGAGATACTGGGCAAAGCACTGGGACCTGACTGGAGCAACGTGTTGGTTGCCAGCAAGGCAGGCAATGTGGTGCGGCACGGCAAAGGAGCCAAGGATTGGACCCGCGAGCATCTTACTAAGTCGTGCGAAGCCACTCTCAAGCGCCTCAAGAAAGATGTTATCGACGTTTATCAGCTCCATAATCCATCGGCATACGACATCCGCCATTTCGACTGGGTGGACACCATGGAACTGCTGCAGAAGCATGGGAAGATCCGCTTCTACGGCGTCTCCATATTCCTGCCGGAAGAGGGAATCGCTGTTCTCGGTCGCGGCAAAGGGCACGTCATTCAGCTGGGCTACAACGCGCTGCGTCTGGAAATGCAAGAAGAGGTGATCCCGCTCGCGCAAAAAAAGAATTTCGGCATTATCGCCAGAGTACCGCTTTACTACGGTCTACTATCGGGAAAGTTCAAGCCGGACACGACATTCGCCAAAGATGACCATCGCTCGCACACGATCGGGCCCATGATGAGCGAACTTGTTCCACGCGCGGAACGCGTGCGGGAATTGGCGGGGGTCGTGAGTGGGGACGCAGCCGCGTTTGCCCGCTGGTCGCTGAAATTCATTCTGGCCAATCCCGCGATTTCGACCGTCATTCCCGGGGCCCGCAATCCACAACAGGCCGAGAGCAATTGCAGCGCCTCCGATGGCGGGCCCCTGCCTGCCGCCCAGGTTGAAGCTGTCCATAAGATGTGGAGCGGCGATCCCTATTTGAAAGCGCTACGGACAGAACTTTAGGACCGCTCTCGCCCAATTCCCCGCTCAATTCCACACAGCGGGTGTTCGCTCGTCCTACCCGTATTTCCGGCTTTGTGATAGAAGGGAATGTTTATGTTGCGAATTGATAACCGCCCGGACACCCGATCGTGCTGAGAGCACTTTTTATCTATCTGTCAGAAAGCCGTCCCTTACGCGCCGCCGCCGAGAAATCAGCTATCGGACAAAAACTTTCCAGCCGTTTCGTCGCTGGCACGGAAGTTGAGGATGTGCTGCGCGCGGCTGCCGCTATCAATCAGAACGGCGCGACCGTCTCGATCGACAACCTGGGCGAGAATGTCACGAACGCCGACGAGGCGCGCTCCAGCGCGCAGCTCTACCATCGCTTGCTGGACGAAATTGCCAGTCGCCGCCTGCAGGCCAATATCAGCCTCAAACTCACGCATATGGGCTTAGACGTCGACGAGAAGCTGGCGCGCGGATTGGTCACTGGTCTGGTGGTGAAGGCGGCGGCTTTAAAGAGCTTCGTCCGCGTCGATATGGAGGGATCTCCTTACACTCAGCGAACCCTGGATTTCGTGCGCGAACTGCACCGCGTTCCCGGCCATGAAGACGCGGTCGGGACAGTTATTCAGTCGTATCTTTATCGCAGCGAAAAAGACGTGAACGATCTGCTCGCCGAGGGTATTCGGATACGGCTCTGCAAAGGCGCCTACAAGGAGCCGGCAGAGATCGCATTCCAGAGAAAAGCGGATGTTGATGCCAACTACGTCAAGCTTATGAGGATCCTGATGAAGAGCGGAATCTACCACGGCCTGGCGACCCATGATGAACGCATCATTAATGAAGCCGAAGCATTTGCCATTCGCGAGAATATACCTCGCGATGCGTTCGAATTTCAGATGCTGCATGGTATCCGCCGCGACCTGCAACAGCGGCTTGTCCGTGATGGCTGGAGAATGCGCGTATACATCCCTTTCGGGACGGAGTGGTATCCCTACTTCATGCGCCGGTTGGCGGAGCGCCCGGCCAACGTGTTCTTCATCGCCAAGAATCTTTTGCGCGCCTAAACTGCGCAGTTTGCACGCGTTGATCTGAAGAACAATTTATGGAGCTTCGCTTCGCGGGTCAGGTCCTGAGCGACGTCGAAGAAGGGCGTCTGCCGCTACGTGAACTTCCCAGGGCATAGCCAAAAGGTGGTCTAAGCTAGCGCGGTTCTTCCGGAGAATTTCCCTGATCGGCAGGCGCCAGAGGCAGTTGTGTCACGCCATTCAGAATGCCGCGCTCCTGCTGGGTAAACATGTTGCGGTACCGGGGCGAATCCAGCATTTGCTGACGCTGGTCGGTCGGCATCTGGCGCAGGTCGCGAATGGCCCGTTCCACCATGTCCCGCCTGCCGGGAGGAAGATTCTGCATTTGCCCATAGAGGCCGCGAACCGTCTGTTTCTGCTGGGGGGTGAGGTGCTCCCAGGTTTCCATGCGGTTCAAGATGCGATCTTGTTGTGCTGGCGGCAAACTGCTGAACTTCTGCAGTCGTTGCCGCAATTGTTGCTGGCGTTGCGGCGGCAGCCGGCGAAATTGGGGATCGCTCTCCAAGGCTTTTTCCTGCTGAGAGGGAGGAACACTCTTGTACTGCCGCAACCAATTCCCCGAATGACCCGGACGCGGAACATCCGTCGGCGGCCGCGGCACAGTCCGCATTTCCGGCGGAGGGTTGTAGCTTCGCGGCGGCTGGGGTTCATAACGCGGTCGAGATTCGTTGCGCTCGGGTCCACGCTGGTAGACAGGCCGCTCGGAGCGAGTTGGATTTTCTGTCCGGCGATTCGGTTTCGGCGGCTCGGCACGGCGACTCGGACTCGGAGCGGAAGGACGCTGTCCTTCACCGTGACGTTGCGCGTTCAGCATAGGAGCCGAGGCGAGCAGCCCAAGCCCAGCGGCCAGGCAGACTATGAATTGGATTTTGCTGCGCAACATCTCCCCCGGATCCTCGCCGCATTCTGACTACGGATTCGCGTTTACGTCCTGCTGAACGGTCAGGTCATCCAGCACGTCAAAGTCAGAATACAAATCGTGATTCTTATCCAAAGTCTGCAGGTCGCCGACCGCGGTTCCCGGCTGCACCATGATCTGCTGATCGTTGTTCGCGACCTGCTGTTGGCGGAAGTCGCCATGGAACAGGGTCACTCCCACCGCCAGCAGGATTGTGGCAGCTATGGCCAGAACCGGCTTACGAATCCACAGCATGAATCCCGAGGCAGCTTTTTCCTGTTCCTCCTGCTTCAGTTCACGCAAACGTGCCTGTAAGCGGGTATCGAAATAGGGAGAAGGCTCGGCCGCCTGCCATTCGTCCAGCAAGGCCATTGTCTTGCGCATCTCGTCCAATTTCTGGGCGCACTCGCCACAGCTGCGGAGATGCTCTCCGGCCTCCGGTGAGGCCGCGGCCAGTCCGAGAGCCAGATCCGGCATCAGTTCGCGAATGTCATTGCACTTCATACTTTACCGTCCTTACCGCTAAATAAAATCCTTCAGCTGCACCCGCAACGATTCGTAGGCGCGGAAGAGCAGCGACTTGGTGGCGGACTCACTCAATTTCAGAACTTCGGCAATCTGGCGATAATCCATCTGCTGGTATTTGTGCATGATCACCGCTGTCCGTTGCCGCTCGGGCAATTCTTGAACCTTTTGACGAATGGCGTTCAACCGCTCCCGCGCCACCATCGCTTGCTCCACCGTAGCGGACTTGTCGGCCACATCCATCGTCGTGCCGGTCTCTTCATCCGGTTCATCGAGGCTGACCACGTTCTCCGGCCGCTCATGGCGGCTGTCGCGCAGATAGTTCACAGCCAGGTTGGTCGCAATCCGATATAGCCAGGTTGTGAATTTCGCGCTCGGTTCGTAGCTGGCCCGCGATCGGTACACGCGCAGAAACACTTCCTGCGCCAAATCTTCTGCAGCACCGGCGTTGTGAACCATGCGATACATAAAGCCAATAATCGGGCGGCGGTATTTCTGAATCAG
>DASSIO010000317.1:0-4770 GCA_035691825.1 Terriglobales bacterium
ACTCGATCAGCAAGGAGTGCCGGTGATTCCACTGACGGCATTGGAGAGCGGCTGGGGAGGGCTTTCGGGTGATACCGCATCGATGGCGTATCTCGAAGCCAATTCGGCGGCCCACTACATGATCAATCGATACGGCATGCATGAAGTGCAGCTGCTGCTGGCCCGGCTCAAGAACAAACAAACTTTGACGGCGGCGATGCAATCTGAGCTGTCGTTGTCATACGATCAGTTTCAGTCGCGTTGGATGGAACAGCTGCAGCAAGAGCGAAGGAAGGGCTAGGTCAGGATTGATTCAAATGGCGTCTTTCTTCATCCTCTCGATCGAACGTTGATGCCAGCCCGGTGACATGCCCGCGGTGTCGTCTGACCGTTCCGGCACAGACGCTTCGCTTTCGGCGCCTGGAACGACTTTATCTTCCCACAACAACCCCCGGCCCGCTTTATCCGGCATCTTGATCCGGAAATCGATATCGCGCGGGGCGGCTCCCCTTATTCCGACAATGCTCCGGTTCACGCGTTCTACTCGCACTGGCGCTGCTTCAGTGGAAAATTCATGGGCCCATACTAGCTGTCCCGTTTCAGGATTGACAGCCCGCAGGACGAAATAGGGCTGGCCGGCCGCTTTGGTTTGGTTTGCAATCCTGGTCACAGCGGCACGAGGTTGCACCTGAGTTACGACGCGATAGGCTGCTACGTCGGGATTATTGCCGACATTCAAATTGAGACGGCCCTCCCACAGGAACCGGCCGTTGGCGGCATCGTACACGCGAAGGGTGAACTCTGAGAGACCATCCTTGCCGACACCGACGCCTCCCGCAAAGATGCGCGTGCGCGGGTGGCTGGGAGGTGGCCCATCATCTTTGATATCAAGTTCGTATGTGTCTGCCGACAGGACTTCACCGGACTGAGCATCGTAGGTCTTAACGGTGATCGATGAGGAATCGGCATCCTGAAAGCCGAATCCAGCCGCCACAACCATTCTGGGTTTCTCCGATACACCGGATGCCGGCTCACTCCACGCCGCAGCCGGGAAATTCACGGTCGCGCAGGCCAAGACACAGGTCGCTAGCCCTTTCACGCTGGACAGCCGCGAAGTCATGTTCATTTGCGGTTTCCCCCTTGGTTAGGGGCAAACTATCGCAGTAATACCCGGCGCTGAAAATTCCCCACTGTGGGGAGAGAATCCCCCAAAAGGGGGTGGTCATGAGAGATTAAGTAGGGTAGTGAAAGTAGACTTTGGGCTAGCAGCAGGTCATTCAGACTTTTCGAGCGGAACTGTACCAAACAGACTGTACCGGTACCGTGCAATCAGCCGATACAGGATGTAGCCAAGCGGCTTAACCAAAGGGAGCGTGAACAGCCTGGCAAACACCCGTCCCCCCTTCAGTCCGGGCAGAAGAGGGAGAAAGGCATCCAGCCCCGTGGCAACCTTGCCGTCCGGATAGACGAGAAAAGCGACGTCAGGTCGGCCTGAGCGATACCGAGTGCCTAAGACCTGCTTGGCCTCCTCACTCTGATACGGAATCATCCGTACTTCACCGGACGCATGCTCAGTTCCCAACTGTTCGAGCCCGCGCTTCGCCGTCACACAGAGCCGGCATTGGCCGTCGTATAGCAAAAGACAATTTTGAGGTGTCTTCGGAGATAAGTCTGCCATTGGTGAGTTGGACTCAGACAACCGGTTGCCCGCTTACCCTGCCATCGGTATGATTCGCACATGCACCATCAAGGACCACTGCTTTTCCTTCTGGCCGCACTCAGCGCCGTTGGCCTTGCCACAATTCTCGGAGCTTTCTCGCCAGACCTGTCCACAGCAGCTCAAATCGGTTGGGGACTCTTTCTCATGATCTTACCATTGGCTCTCGGCAGTGCTGTCTGGATGGGATGGCCATGGGCAGCCATGGCTTGCGTCGTCTATGGCACGATCGGATTGGCGTTGGACCTGGCCACGGTGATCAGTATTCTCGGCGGGAAAGGAGAGACGGTAACGATGCTGGCGCTCAGCGGAATCAGCGGGACGTTGAACCTCTTGCTCGTCGTCTTCGGGGGCCGCGCCTTCTGGAATGCCTTGCAGGGATTGCGGCCTCCAGGATCCCTTCCTCCCAATCCTCCATCCCCTTCTTCATCTTCAGCAGCTTAATCGAACCAAATCCTGCCTCTTTCAACCAGGCTGTCGTTTCGGCCACGGAATAGGTATTGCCAGCTTCTGTAAAGAGCAGCATGGAGAGAGCGAACAGGCTCGCCTCTTCAGGAAAGAGTCCCTCGCGATCATGCAAGAACGCATCCTGAATGATCAGTCTGCCGCCAGGAGCCAACGCAGCTTTGGCACGACGAAACACATCCCGATTTTCCTTCGGCGAGTAAATGTGCAGCACATTGGAATACCAGATCACATCGAAGGTGCCTACGATGTCTTCCTTCAACAAATCCAACGGCAGATAGGACAACCTGGCGGCCGCCTTGTGCGTCGCCGCGATTTCTTTGGCGACTTCCAGAGCGGCAGGACGGTCGCAGACTGTCGCACGCAGTTGAGGGTTTCTCGCCAAAAATGCCATAGCATAGGTCCCCGGCCCTCCTCCAAGATCCAGTAACATCTTGGCACCCTTGAGCGGAAGCTGCGCAGCAATCATCGGCGCCGTCTCCAGAGTGCGATGGTGCATCGCCCACGTGAAGTTGCGGCGATAATCCGGCGCCTCCGGCTCGTCTTTATGCAGCGGTTCTCCCGTTCGGACCGATTCCATAAGGCGGAGCCAATCCGTCCAGTGATTGGTGATGAGGTCCAGATAGCTCCCGCGATAGTCCGGATCGTCGGCATTGAGCGCCGTCGCCGAAAGGCGGCTGTTGCGGTATTGGTTTCCTTTCTTGTGCAGCAAACCGGCCATGGCGAGGTTGCGACAGAGAATTGAAAGCCCCCGCTCACTGACTTTCAGTTCGCGTGCGAGATCCGGCAACATCCACGCGCGTTTCCCGACTACGGTGAACAAGTTGAGTTCCAACGCCGTCAGGATCACGCGCGGCAGGCGGTAGGCCGAGAGCGCGTCACGGAACTGCTCAAAGGTCTTGATCGATTGTCTCATACAACAACCCCGCCGATCTGCCGGCAACACCAGCGCATCAGGTCCTGCACCTTGGACAGGTTCTGAAAGTCGACCGCACGCTCGAACGTCACAGCCACATACTCCTCATTCATTTCGGTGTGCTCCGAAAATCCAGATTGGAGTAGCAGCGGGCGGAATTTCGAGACGGCCGGCTGAATAAAATACTTCGCCTGTTTGGCGATCTCGTCCGTACCCAAATCTTCCGGCGTCCCCTCGGACATCAAACTCATCACGTCATCCAACGCCAAACCATACTGACAGATCACCTTGCCTTCCGGCTTGATTTCCAACAGCCAGCCGTCGTGACCAAGATCGAGCGCGAGAGGCCCGCCCGGTTCAAGCTCGTAGAGTTGCGGAAAGGCTTTGGATAGCGTGCTCCGCGCCTCTGTCCACTGCGGTGTTCTCGCTTCACTCATGCGTGAAACCTCCTCATGCTGCCCCGCCCGACGTAGCCGATAACCGCTCACGGAGGCATTGCAACCGTTTGGTATTTTCTTCGAGCTTGGGCAATTGATACCGGCGGTCCATGTCCACGACCCGCTCCAGGAGTTGGGCAGCTTCTTCCAAACGGCCCATCGCCTCATAGCAATCCGCCAGAACGTACCGGGCCCCGCCGGCGCGTAACTCGTCGCGCGACCGTTCGGCGACCGACTGGCTGGTCTGGCAGCAGGCAACCGCATCGTCAAAACGGCGTTGCATCAGGAACGTCCGCGCCATCATCCGCCAGGCATCCGCGACGCCGCCGTCATTGCCGAGCCGACGCATCAAAACCAATGACTTTTCATAGTAGTCGATCGCATCGTTGAACTGCATGGTTTCTCGCGCGATGAGCCCCAGATCGGAAAACAATACGGCTTTGGCTGCCTCGTCACCGGTTTTCGTCATGAGATCGAGAGCCTCCAGATAGTAGGCCCTGGCCCGATCCCATTCACCGGCATCCGCACGGAGATTTCCCAAGTTGGCCAGCGTCGTGCCGATCCCCTTTTCATCGCCGAAAATCTTCTGGAGTTCCAACACTTCCTGATAGTAGGTGTGTGCGGCCTCGCGGCGGCCGCTCACCGCGCAGATATTGCCGAGATTCCCCAGCGTCGCCGCCAGAGCCCGCTGGTCACCAGTCAGACGATCGCATTCGAGAGCCTTGGCATAGCAGGTATACGCCTCGGTATAGTGTCCGCGGCCGAAATGTTCGTTCCCCTGGCGATTGAGTTCTTCGGACAAGCCGTTCTTCAGTGTCATGGTGTGATATTAGCAGGTTGTCGACAAACTATTCTTCAGAGTTAGATGCAGGGGCGATCACAAAGGCCACTGGTCTCACCCGCCCAACCATCAACGAGTATTTAACCCATCAGTCTCCCGACGGATGGCTTGGGTGAGTCCTCCAGTGCGCGCATGTATCGACCACCGCCCTGAATGTAAGGATTCGCTTGATCTAGCGTGCGGGGTGCGCGAGTAGATGGGACTCACCAAACCCTCCCATTTCTCTGCTCGCGGTCATTTTCGGCACCTGCTAAGCGAGAGTTTTCTCGACCGCCTGCTTGGCGCCTGAGAGAATCGATGACCCGTCGCCGACGAGAATCGCATCAAAATTATATTTGAGCAAACGGCGCAGTCCTTCCTTCGCCTTCGCCGCATCGGCATATTTCTCCGCCGGCAAGAGGCTAAGCGAGCCGGC
>DASSIO010000318.1:0-2439 GCA_035691825.1 Terriglobales bacterium
AGGGTACGATCTGGGTATAATTATCGCCCAGACGTGCTCAGTTGGCGCATTTGGTGTCACCCGAATGCCAACATCGACGACAGACCGGGCATCGCCGTGCTTGACTAGGTAACGCAAAGAGTTCCCTTGAGGACAATTTCAAATTTCCATTAATGTGCGCGCTTCGCGCGCGCTCGGCGGCTTCGCCGCCTCGGGAAACTCTCTTCGGCCCCACGCAACTGGAAAGGGATTCGCTCGCCCAGCGAGGACCCTTACGCAGACAAGAAGACTCGCTGCCGGTTGCGTTGGGCACCCTGGTGAACGGTTTCCAATCGCTTCAGAGCAGGGTTTTTCGGCAGCAGGTCGTCAGAGTAGATGCAGCAACTCAGCGACTGGATTCAATGCAATCACAACAAACTGTCTGGATGATTTGTGATTTGCGAACGACCGTGGACAGGTTGAAGCAGGACACCTTGTGAGCAGTTTGAACCAGGACAGCGTGTAAGTCCCCCAAAAGTAATCTGTGGCTGTTCGCGGAGTAACTTCAATGCAATTTCTATGCGTGGTACGCAGAGGTTCGCGTTTGAGCCAGCCGGGGGGGGCGACTCCCCCACCTATGTTTTCGAGCGCCGATGACCGACTTCGGTATAGCTTTGCCTCTGGTCGAGATGTTCCCTGCGGATGGTTAGCATTGATCATGTGCGACAAGCGTGCGACAGGCACTTATCGCTTTTGAACAACATACGCCTGACCGGCGGTTAGCGAAACCGCCATTCAAACGCCGTAAACGAAGACCGCCTCCCATCTCTCGCCCTGGCTTACTGGTTTTACGCGGCCTTGCCGTGAGCCTTGGCTTCGAGGGTCCTCTCGCCGCCGACCCTAACCTTGATCTGCTTGGGCTTGGCTTCGGCCTTCTTGGCCAAGCGGATCTCGAGCACGCCCTTGTCATAGGTGGCCTGGACGTTCTCGGTTTCCACAGAACTGGGCAGCGTGAATGAGCGAGTGAAGCTTCCGTACTGCCGCTCGAGGCGACGGAAGTTCTCCTCTTTCTCTTCCTTCTCGAACTTGCGCTCGCCACGTACGGTGAGAGTGTTGTTCTCGGTGCGGACATCAATGTCCTTTTCGTCAATGCCCGGGGTTTCCATCTTCAGAGTAATGTTGTGCTCGTCTTCGTAGATATCCACCGGCGGTGCGAAGCTGGTAGTGGTCAACGCTTCTTCCGGGCCTTCGGGGCTGTACGACTCACGAAAAAGACGATTCATGCGGTTCATGCGTTCTTGCATGGTGGAAAACTCTCGGAACGGATCCCAACGGGTCAATAGTGTCATGGCAGTTCCTCCTTCAGAGGCGAGCTAAGAGGGGAAACTTCAGATGGGCTGACTTAGTTCAGAAGACCTGAAAGAGTAAGAAGAGGTAGCTTGCTCAATTACGATGCTAGGCTTATGTGCACCCATTGTCAAACTGCCGAGGGATTGGGTTAGTGGTGCAGCTTAAATGATTGCTTACTGTAGAGGCTCATTTTCACCCGTTATGTGGATTGCGGCCAAAGTCAAGGGACCCACAGGTCCAACAATGGCCGCCTGTGAAAAGCCATGTTGATATCCTCACAGATGTATCTCGTTTCGTGAGACACCCCTACCGCTGGTTCGTCCCTGGGCTAGATGTCCTTGTAAGGCTCATATGGCGGACCAGGGAGCGCTGGCTCCTTGGGGAACGGCTGATATAGAGGTTCAGCCAACGGTGGCTTCTTGAGGTGCTCCGCATCAGGCGGTGTTCGTGGATGGGCGAGCGGCGGATCGGGAGAATTGTTTGGGTTGGTGGCCGAACGGTTGATCATGATAATAGCTCCTCGGCAATGGATCAGGATGGAGGTGCCGACCATCCGACGCGTAGACAGTCGGGTCAGCCGCCATCAGCCTCCAGCCGCGACCCATGTGCACTATCTACAGGAATAGTACGCCGTGGAATGGATGAGATGATGTTCACAATTGCTCGCTTCTGAAGATAATCTTCTGAAGATAATTCAGAAGGCCAGCGTTGGGGCTGCAGGGGAGTCCTCCCAGGGACTTGCGCGTACGGTAGGCAGGCATCGATCCTGATTCTGCCAATGGAGCGAGTCGGGAAAACTTGGCCATCCTGATGATGTTCTTCCCAACTTACGTCAGCTAACGCCGCAACTGTCTCCTAATCGGCCTTCTCTCCCCTGGAGAATATTGGGCTGTCGATCGTTCCGCCGGCCCGGAAGGGAAACGACAACTTCCCATTTCTTAATGTAGCTCCGGACATGCGGCCCACAATGTTGGTGACGAAGCTCTGTTTGCCCACAATTTGTGCCACGCCCTGATAGTTCAGGTCGCCGGAGCCCGACGCGCTGACACTGCCTGAGCCGTCAACATCAACTCCGTAACCGTCAACGTCGATAGCTCTGCTCGAAATCCTCTGATCGGCCAACTCCAGGTC
>DASSIO010000319.1:0-3287 GCA_035691825.1 Terriglobales bacterium
CAGGCCTCTGAACGGTTTCAAGAGACTGTTTTTAACGGAGATGAGGGGCCTGCCTTACCGCTCCCAATGCAGCGGGAAATAACAGGCCCCTCTCTGTCCGTCCAGCTGTTGCGTTTCATCTCACTGTGATTGCCGTTGCAGTTTTGCCGAGGCTCCTCACAGCGGACTCTGCTGCCACAGTTCGAGGCGTGAGAACTGCAAGCACAGCCGCTACAACGAGCAGCGCCGGGACGTCACCCCAAAGGTGTCCCATGTGCTCCGGGTTTGCCAGAGCTTGTGCTGCCATGATTCCCGCGTGCACAACGCTGGACCACACAGTGAACCAGATAAGACTCAAGTTTGCGAGCGGGTTACGGCTCGCGATCAACAAAAAGACGCCCAAGGTCGCGTAGACACCGAGAATCATCTGCAAGTAGTGAGGCAGAGTGTGCGATGGTCCCGAGTGCCACGCCCAGCCGGAGGGCCAGATCATGACCAGGCTGTAGATCCCGAAGATAAAGATGACACCAACAGCCAGCAGCGCCACTCGCAAGTACTTGATACGATTCGCTTCAATCATAGTTTCCTCCTCGAAGGTTCTGGAACTGAGTTACAGCCTCGTTGCAACCATCTGATTCGGCAGATAGTGCCTTGCTGTTGATTGCGAGTATTGATTTCTTGTCCGGGAATCTATGACGGGAAGAAGGCTTTGCCTGGCGTCCGGTCGAGTTCGCTAATAGTCTTTTGTTGCTCTGGAAAGGTGAGGAAGCGCTTTTGACGGTGCTGAAGACCGTAAAGCTGGATAACGCGTTCGTTCACAGCGGGGACTCTCCGCCCCGTGAAGTTTTCGATCGCCCAAATCTTACAAGCCGGCGCCTCCCATCAATCAAACCTGCGAACAAGCGACTGTTTATCACTCGCTGATGGAAGGCAAAGCCTTTCGCCGACTAATCCAACGGCCGCGTGCGAGACGTACGCCGTCTAGCATGCGTTGAACACACCGCTTATCGTTTCGCAGTGCGGCGATTATTTGTTGAAAAATGGCGGATGAGCGTGCTGCGAGTTAATTTCGCTTGGTTGCGAAATCGGGCAGGCGGAAGACCAAACTCACGCTTGAAGGCGCGATTAAAGGAGGGCTCAGATTCATAGCCGACTTCTGCGGCGATCTCCGCAACGCTGCTGCTCGTGGACTTCAACATTTGCGAACCCAGTTGAAGGCGCCAGCGGGTCAGGTAGGCAATGGGCGTCTCCGACAGATAACGGCGGAAGCGCTCGGCCAGTACGGAACGTGAAATTCCCACATCGTTCGCGAGCGCAGCAATCGTCCATGGATGTGCCGGCTGGCGATGCATCAGGGCCAGAGCTTTCCCGACTTCCGGGTCACGGACGCCAGCCAGCCACCCGGTTTGTTCCGGGGGAAGCTGCGCGATATAACGTCGCAACGCTTCCACGAACAGCACTTCTGACAATTTGGCGATCACGGCCTCGCCGCCCGGCCTGGATGCATCCGCGTTACCCACTGAATAGCGGATAGAGTCTTCCAGCCATTGGCCCGAGGCGTCATTGCGGATATTGATCCTCAGAACGGATGGCAGCCCACCAAGGAAGACCCGGCTAAGTTGCGGCTCGCAAGCCATGTAACCGCAAATAAACTTGGTGATTTCCCCGCCTCCGCCCATGCGGGTGGTCTTGAGGCCTTGGGACGAGATTCGTTCCAACTCTTGCGCCATGTCCACCGCCTTGACGCCTGAGCCGTTTCCCATGAAATGTGGGTCGCCGTGCGGAAAAATTATGATGTCTCCCGCGTTCAGAGGAAGCGGCCGGCCCTCGCCCTCAATATGCGCGTAGCCGCGGCCCTCGGTCACCAGGTGAAAGATGATCACGTGTCCGGAGTCTCGCGAGAAAAAGGGTGCTACCGTGCGCGAGGCTGGCGAACGAACACACCAAGGCGCTGAAAACTCGCCGTTGTAAAACAAGGCTCCATCGAGTCTGACGGTCTTCAGAACTTCTGACAGTACATCCATTCGGCTCCAACCTGCGGCGATCGAGTCTCGGCAAACTGGTCGGGACGCTGGGTCAATTAAACCACACTCTAGTCGCGCCCCAGCAAGAGAACCAGACGCCTGGATAAGTATTCCCTCCGCATCCTGCCGCATAGTGATTCCGTCGATACAACGCAGCCACGAATCGGAGATTGACTGCAATTCAAAATAAAGGAGAGCAAACCATGCAGGCCACCGCGATCTCATCAGAACTCTTGAATCTAAAAGCTCGCCTCAAGAAGACGTGGATGGCTGGCGACTACGACAGGTTCTCCCGGTTCATGGAAAACGGCGCGCGGGACTTCTACGAACGCCTGGACACCGCTCCTGGAGCGCAATTCCTGGACGTCGCCTGTGGCTCAGGGCAACTGGCCCTGATCGCCGCTCGGGAAGGTCTGAAGGTGACCGGAGTAGATATCGCCAGCAATCAGGTAGAGCGCGCCCGGGAGCGGGCGCGAGCCGAAGGCCTCCCGGTTCGTTTCGAAGAAGCCGATGCCGAGGCGCTCCCTTTTGAAGATGCCAGCTTCGATATCGTGGCAAGCCTAATCGGAGCGATGTTCGCCCCGCGCCCGGAGCTTGTCGCTCATGAAATGCTGCGCGTGTGTAGCCCGGGTGGAACCATTGCCATGGCCAATTGGACCCCACAGGGATTCGTCGGCCAAATGTTCAAGGCCGTATCGAAATTCGTCGCCCCATCCGGTATGCCAGCGCCGGTCTTGTGGGGCGAAGAAGCCACGGTCCGTGAAAGGCTTGGCGGTGGACTCTCGGAACTATCCCTTGTCCGGCGTCATTACGCGCTCAGCTATCCCTTTCCTCCCGCCGAAGTGGTGGAGTTTTTCCGCCTCTACTACGGACCCATCACCCAGGCCTTTGCCTCCCTCGATGCCGGGGGCAGTGAGAACCTTCGACGGGAACTTGAAGCGCTGTGGACTACTCACAATCGAGCCGGCGCGGGCAGCACTACGGTCCTCGCTGAATATCTGGAAGTGATTGGCGTGCGATCTTGAATTGAGTCTCAGCCCTATGTATTGGAGGTCTAATGAAAGAACCACTTGATCTAATCCAACGCTTGGAAAAGAACCGCGAATTGCCCAAGGGTGATGGCGAGATCCTTTCCGTGTACGCCGTCGAGTCGTGCCCGTTCGCCTCGGGCGATATTCTGTGTAGCCGGCACGTCCTCGCTTCATCGTTCGGTCCGGCCTACACCGCCATTTGGCATCGCGATCCTGAGGGTGATTGGCACTTCTATCAAGATGTTCCGCCTCG
>DASSIO010000320.1:0-17208 GCA_035691825.1 Terriglobales bacterium
AGTGGCTACAGCATCCCACTTATGACAGCTACTGGCAGGCGCTGGCGCCTACCCCGGAGCAGTACGCGAAGATGAACGTTCCCATCCTGACGATCTCGGGCGATTACGACGGCGATCAGCCGGGCGCAATGTCGTACTATCGGGAGCACATGCGGTTCGGAAGTCCCGCCACGAAGGAGAAGCACTATCTCATCATCGGTCCCTAGGACCACGCCGGCACGCGTACGCCCAAGAAAGAGGTAGGCGGCCTGACCTTCGGAGACGCTAGCCTGCTCGATATGAACAAGCTTCACAAAGAGTGGTACGACTGGACCATGAAGGCCGGTCCCAAGCCGGAATTCCTGAAGAAGCGAGTCGCGTATTACGTCGTGGGTCCGGGTGCGGAGAACTGGAAGTATGCCGATAACCTGGAGGCGATTGCGACCGAGCGACGCACGCTGTATCTGAATTCGAACAATGGAAATCCGGCTGACGCATTTCACTCAGGAGAATTGTCGAGCCGGCCATCTAAATCGTCTCCCGATAAGTATGTTTATGATCCGCGCGACTTGCGTCCAGGCGAGGAACTGGAGCAGGAAGACATTGCTAAACCCACAACTGATGAGCGTTATGCACTGAACCTGTTTGGAAACGGCGTCGTCTATCACAGCGAGCCATTTCCTGAGGCAACAGAAATTTCTGGATACGTGAAGCTGGCGCTGTGGATGGCCATCGATGTACCCGACACGGATTTCACGGTTAACCTTTACGAAATCCTTCCGGACGGCAGCAGCGTGCAACTCACAGGAGACCAACTACGCGCGCGGTACAGGCGATCGCTGAGCCAGCCGGAACTGGTTAAGCCGGGCGCAATTGAGCGATACGACTTCTCGGGTTTCACATGGTTTTCCCGGCGGGTTTCGAAGGGCAGTCGCTTGCGTCTGGTGATCTCGTGCCCCAACTCCATCTACACGGAGAAAAACTACAACTCGGGTGGACGCGTGGAAGCTGAGTCAGGCAAAGATGCGCGCGTAGCTCACGTGACGGTGTACCACGACAGCGAACATCCCGGCGCGCTGGAGATTCCAATCGTGAAGTGAGGTCGATGAAGCCATCCAGAATTGGATGGGCTGGATCAGAAATTTTCCGACAACGCCTGCTCCGGGGCGCCCGAGTTCCGCTGCTTCCGAAGCTCCTCCAGGAATTCCTCGGTTGAGAGCCGAGCGCCATTTTCAAATAAGTCAATCAGCGGATCTTCGCTGGAATGCTTCTGCGGAGAGGCAAGGCCGCGTTGCGACACGAACGGCTCCAGGCCATCCGGTTCGACCACCAATTCCGGCTCAACACCATTGCTGTCCATTAGGGCCTGGATGAAGCCCTCTACTTCCTTCCGTTGTTCGGCAGTCTTTTGAATAAAAATTACGCCCATGCCAACTTCCGGGTGCATGACCTTCACACTTCCGGAAGCTCGCACTTGCAGCTGCCCGACTTTCATGCGCAGACTCAGCCGCGCCCGCACGGGAAACGGCGCTGGAGTCTCCAGGTAGCATCCGCCTAAACTTAGGTCGCTCAACTTGCAAGGAGCAGGAGGGTCTTCGTCGGAATCGGGAGAGGACACTTTGAGCCAGTTCTTTAGCGCCTGACGAGTCTCGGACGGAAGTTCCAGGAACCGGAGCCCAGCTTGGCCATTGGGATTCTCCCACGCCAGTTCAGATTCGGCCTCCACTAACCGGTTGGAGCCAGGCAGCTTAAACTGCACGTGCATAGGACCGCGCTCGCGATGCCGGCGCGAGAGGCGGATACCGACTCCATCCTCACTCAAGTCGACGCTCACCGTACGCTCGACCGGGCCATCCGAGCCGTATTTCAGGAAGCGATACATCACGGGCATTTCAACCGGAACACGCGCCGCGCGGCGTCGCTCGCACTTCATCAAGGCCCGCGCAGCTCGGAAGCTGGACCTGGCCCGTTCGGTCGAGATCGGTTTGTACAAAACGAAATGCGCGCCAAACTCAAAGGCGCTGCGAAGCCCGTGTTGCTCGTTGACTATCGCAACCGCAACCGCCTTTTTGTTAGCCGGAGCATTGCGTGCCGCTTTGAGAATCTGGGCGGCAACTTCCGTATCTTCACAATCCACGATTACCGCTTCAAAGCGCCGTCGGCTGAGTTTCAAAATAGCAAGTTCAGGGTCGGCGCAGTGCTCGACGGTAATCTCCAGATCGTTCAATACGCGCCGCAGGACGCGTACGATCTTGTCGTCAGAGCAAAGCAGAAGCGCCTGCAGATTCATACCCGAGTGTCATCGTAGGACCGAACTCATTACCCTCCAAGTTACTCAGGTAATAGCTCCCCTAGTCGAATGATTTCTGCCAAGATCTGGTTGGTCTTCAGCGCCCGTGGGCGTGTGGGTTCTCGTCCTCATTCAGGAGGTGGGCAATGGAGCGGAGTTCGTCGGCTGCGGCCTGCAGCTGGGCTATCTGCTTTCCAAGCGCTTCCAACTGAGCTTTCTTGCGACGCAAAACTTCGTTAAGTTCCTGCACAGGCTACCCTCCCTATCGAGTCGGACTGTAAGCGCGGTCGGGAGTCCCGTCAAATTCCAAAGGTGTCACCGTGAATGTATGAAGGTAACCGGTATTAACATTCCAAATTTCATAGGCTGACTAGGTTTCAGTATTGATGAGAGAGTACACAGCGGATACCGGATTACACTAGGTTCTGGCTTCTTCCGAGGGGGCCAAGGCGGGGTCCTGTCAGCCCTTATTCGCGGTAAAACGCCCGCCCAGAGCCACTTCCAGCCAATTTGACCTGCAGCCACATTGAATGATGCTTTCTCTCATTCTAAGTTGCTGATCGGGTTGGTTTTGCCTGGACACCCCGGTCCTGTTTCGGGAAGTAAATTGGGTTGACAATCGGCCTTAATATGCCTATTATTTAACGTTTCGTTTTGTCGGAAAGACGCTGTCTAGAAGCTGCCAGCTTTCCCGTAGGCAGTTGACCAAAGCGTGAATCCATTCTGTGGTCCGGCGAATCTAAGTTTTTAAAGGTAAATCCAGGAAACTGTATTCATCTCAACGAGAGGGAACGTAATTCTCATGGCTAAGCGACGTGGAAATCCCAACTGGGGCAAGCCCGAACCGATTGGGCCCATTACCCCCACCGTCACCGAGTTCGAGCAAGTGGTGCGTGAGTATAAGCTCGCTCCTGACCAGTACTTGCGGTCTACCCGTCTGCGAGAGTGGGCGCGCCGCAACAAGAACTCCAAGTACATCCCCGAGCCGCTACTTGAAGCCTGGGGTTTTGAGATCGAATCGACCCTGTAGAGTTTTTTGAGCGAGTCAGGAAAGGCCGCCTCGGAAGGGCGGCCTTTCTTCGTGGGATCAACATCTTGAGTTGTGAGTCGCTTTTACCGCACATCTCTCGCGGTCAGCCCAAGTCCTCCGAAGTTTCCCCACTGCTTGGATCGAGAGACCGAGTGCGAGTTGCATGCCTGCACTTCGTTCGATTTCAGTACTTTTCAAGGTGTACTATTTAAAAATGCGCCAGTGCCGGTTGATTGCTGGCTCACGAAGCATAGCGAGACGAATCGGCGACGTTTTCCATCGAATTGACAACTGCCGCACCAGGCCAATCCAGAATGAGAAGCCAAGAACCGCGACGCTTCTCTTGTCACGCTTCTCAGTGACAATCCCGGTTTGACGCTCCAACCAGTGGTTGTTATGATTCATTCGCGGGGTGGAGCAGTCTGGTAGCTCGTTGGGCTCATAACCCAAAGGTCGGTGGTTCAAATCCACCCCCCGCAACCAACGAAATCATACGGTTACGGGCAATTCGGCGGTTGTAGCGACTGTCCAAAACTGTCCAATAAGGGGAACTGGCCACAGTTCCCCTTAACTATTGAATCGAGATCTGCTGATTCATTTCTCTTCTGAGGACTCGTTGCACGATTGGCCGATTGGCTTTTCGCTTCGCGTTTGCTGAAGCATTGCCGTACTGATCCATCGTGGTTGAGATGTGAGCGTGTCTCATGAGCTTCTGCTGGACCCCCATCGGTGCTCCCGTTTCGTCCAGCCACGCACGGTAGGTGTGACGAAACGTATGGAATCCAATCCTGCCAAGTCCCAGCTTCACGCCGACTGGAACCAGGTAGTCGGCGCGAATTGAGTCGGCGTGGTACGGACGTCCCGTTGCTGGACTCGGAAAAACCCACTGTTGTTCCGTTTTCGCGCAGAGTTCCTGCCACTTCTTGAGAACGGCAATAAAGGTCTTTTCGAGCGGAACCTCGTCCTGCGAATACTCGGTTTTTAACCGGTTCAGATGTTTTCCCACGGCTGACCTCTGGATCAGAACGATCGATCGTTTGAAGTCGAAGTCTGTCCACCTGAGACCGAGGATCTCGCTGATTCGCAATCCAAAGCACAAAGCAATGAGAACCATTGTTCGATACGGCTGAACAAGTTTGTCGAGGATTCTCCATGCGTCCTCTACCTGAAGAACGGACGGACGCCTTCTCCGTTTGCTGATGCCTTTCACTTCGACGAGTTCCATGGGATTGCGTTGAACATCCAGCAATTCCCATAACATCGCTTTGTCGAAGAGACGGTACATCAGCGAACGAATATGGCCTTTGTACTTTGGCGAAACACCCAGCTTCCGCAGCCAATCCTGAACCAGAGTGGGACGAACTTCCCCCAGTTTGCAGTCGCCCCACTTGGGACGGATGTGCTGAGAAATCATGCTCCGATAGGAAGCCAATGTGTTGTAGGTGATTTGTTCGGACTCCTGCTCCTGTTTCTGATCGAGAAGAAACCGATCCAGGAGACCACTGAAAGGAACTGGGGGCGCAGTGCGACTCCGTCGTTGATGATCAGACGCATGCCTTCTGCAGCCTTCAGAGCGTGCGCCTCTGTTGTGTACTCCTCGACTGTACCGACAGTGAAACCCCTCCGCGTGCGCCGTCCGTCCGAAGTTGATTCCCACCAGCGATACAGCCATACGTCAGGTCCATTTACAATCTCCGAACGTTTCTTTATGGAGCGCAACGCTGCCAAGCGGGTTGAGGTTAATTTCAGAACCGACGGAAAGTCCAATTCATTTTCGGCAAGTGCTTATTCCTGCCGGGAATATGTGAAGTATGGTATTCGCGCACTCGCGTGCGGCGCCGAAAACCACGAGACACTCAATGGCACATGGGGGAGAACAGGGTTAGTCCCTGTAATCGTGGAGAATCGATGTTCGGTGAACCTAGCCTCTAGAGCTTACGCCCGCCAATCATTGAAACGGCTGCGCCCCAGCCGAAATTTGAACCCATGTTACCGCCGTGAAAGAAAATACGCGACGCGGGTGCCTCCCAAAAGCGTATGAAGTAGGGGTTGGCACCAATTCGTGGACCATGATTGGACCATAATTCGTGCTTCTCCGAGATGTAGCAACATATAGTTCGCAGAAGCATTGGTTGCGAAAACTTCTCGCGATGCCTAGCTCTTCCTTTGAATGCTGAAGATATCGCCGCTTGGCGGCGGCATCTGTAACTCTCGGAGCTCCTACGAGGAGGCAATCGTCGCTTGGTCCGCGCAGGACGGACGAGATCTGAATCTTCAAACCCACTGATTAAGAGTTGTTGCACCTCAGCAGCCTTAACGGCAGCGATCACCGTGTGAATCAAGCATTTGCCCACCAACTAGCCCGCACGGAAGCACTTTGTCCAAGTAGCAAAAAATCCCCTATGGGCGCATAGCGGCTCGAAGCGTACGGCAGATTCTGCGGCACACCTCTATGTCTCGCGTTGCTGGCATTCATTTGCATTATCAGAATGGAAAACGCACCGACGTGACCCAATTGTGTTCATACGTGTGAAACCTGGTCGCTGCAATCTGGACACCCCCGCCAAACGCGAAGCCTAGCCGCTTCGAAAGGTGCAATTTACCAACGACTAACCCAGGCGACAGGAACACCTGTTTCTTGCCGTCATTCTTGCCATTGGCCCAAATCGTCGAGTTCACTTCGACTTCGGGCCAGAAATACTTCAACAAGTGGTACTGAGCGGTGGCATTGAGGATGACAGGCGTTCCCAAGACGTTCCTGTTTCCCGTTGGTATAGTGACACCACCGGTTCCCTGGACGTCGAAGTTCCCCCAGCCTTTGCCCAAGGCCAGAGTGGGTGAGACTGAGGCATCCGTCGAACCATTGGAGTACGTGCCGGTAGGCACGGTGGCAGAAAGCATCGCGGTCACCACGTAGTTTCCGTTTTCGGCGTTGCCGGCCGCGGCCCGATACTTGAATAGGAATGTCATGTCGCCGATTCCATCGACAAGTCCTGGTTTGGTGTGAGTTATGTAAGGAGGGGCGCTCACATACAGCTCTATTCGATCAACGGGAACAAGTTCGAGCCCCTTGCTACCGCCATAATTGGCGTTCGTAAAGCCATTATTCGACTGCCAACCCATGTCGTAGCGAAATTGCTGTACCAACCTAGGAGTGACTGTGAACATTGGCGCCGCCCAGTGAGGTTGCTCGGATTCGGCGCGTGACGAGCGCTGGAACCAGTCGCTCAGGAAGCTTTCGTCAGAAGGTTGAGTTGTAGTGTTCTGCGCCCACGTAGAGACGGGAAATAGTCCAAGTGCAAAAACGACAGCAAGAGTAATTATGATGAGATTTTTCAACGCATGCTCCTTCGCTCAGAGTTCCTGGCTCCCGGTGCCTCAGCCGCTCTCGTGCATCTGCCTGAGGAACTGCACAAGGATTGTCATGAGCACTGGGAAACCGGGCGCATTGGTCCGGTCCAGCTTAGCCTTAGCGGCAGGGAGCCAGTTCAATAGGTGTCGTTCTAGAAATTCAGTTTCAGCTCTCGCGAGCGAAACAGCGGAGCTCTCTTCGGATGTATGTTCGCGGGTATAGCGGAGGGCGGCCAGAAACTCAAGTTGGGTAACAAGGTAATCAGGGACTGCGCGGCTAGGGTCCGACTTGAGCCCGAGAACCTCGTAGAAGTAAGTGTTCTCCAGCGCAATCTCCTGCGCCGGATGAGATTTGTCATGAGCCGACTCGAATAGAGGCACGGGCGGCTCGGGTATGCCAACATCAAATAGCGCGATATAGGTTGACTCGTACTGCGCGTGACTGGCGAACCATTCGAATCCCGGATATGTTCCCTTGCACTTCAGGTGCTGCCATAGATTTCGTAGTGCCCCCGCCACGGCAGGTTGCGACAGAAGCGCGAAGCACTCTTGCGTAGGCGGCGCAAGGACGAAAGCGAAGAACCGGTAGAGATCATTCTGCTGCCAGTCGATCGAGGTAACGGTGTTCTCTTCTGGAGCGATTGCCGGCATCATGACTCCTGTTTTTGAACTCCCATCTCTACTCCAGCACTTGCCAGACCGAGAAATACTTCCGGCCGTCGCGGTCCTTTTGGCTTCCGTTCCAGACGGCGAACGCCACGGTCATACCAGCGGGCAAATCGGGCAACTCGAAGATCACATTCCACTGGCCGTCTTGGTAAACACTCTTCGCCGGAAACCCTTGACCTGTGCGTCGCGTGCTGCCGCGTCCCTGGGCCTGCATCAGCATCGCGCCGCGCGTGGCGTTCCAGTAGTAGATCTCCACTGGGTGTTCGGCATCTCCCATCTGCAACGAAGGGGCAATCGCGTCGGAGCCCGATTTCGCAGGAAACATCACGGCGGCAGCATCGAAAAATCTGTCGTCGGCTTCTGTCTGAACTTTGCGGAAGCGGGTCTCGGGCGGCGTGTTGGGGACTTCCGCCAGTGCTATCGCATCACGCGTGGGATCGCGCCAGCTCAACTGCACCAGCAACTTTCCGCCGGCACGAGCAGTGCGGACGTCAACGCTCGGAATCTCCAGGGTCGCGGGCTCGTCGGTGTCATAGAGAGGGGGTGTGCGGTTCAGAGCAACGCGCTTCACCGCAATCTGGTTCCACTTGGCAGGTCCGCCATTGCGCAAGCCCTCGGCGCTCAATGACGACACGGCGACGGACAGCGACTGTCCGGCAGCCGGCTTTGCCCCAGTCTGCGCCCAACAAATCATCGCAGAGACCAGCAAAGCAAATGCGACGATGACAAGTTGACGAGTTCTCATGACGTTCTCCTACAGCTGAATCTGCACCAACTGGGGCCGGACGTGGAAACGGGTCTCGGCGTCGCGGCCGATGAGCAGTTGCAATGCTTCACTGCGCCCGCCCTCCTGCGTTTTCCTGAGTT
The DNA here is from genome assembly GCA_035691825.1 of Terriglobales bacterium. GTDB lineage: Bacteria > Acidobacteriota > Terriglobia > Terriglobales > Acidobacteriaceae > Gp1-AA122. The sequence goes on from DASSIO010000320.1 coordinate 8,187, forward strand.
CTGCCTCCAGCCGCGTGATCACATCTTTCACATCCGGCCCAAACAAGTAGATCAAGTATTCGAGCGGCACCCGCGGGTCTTGCTGAATGCTCTTGCCGTAGTTTTCTCGCTTCGGAGGATTGAAGGGCGGCACGTAGAAGACGTTGGGCTGCGTACCCTTCTCGGGGAAGAGCGGCAGGGCGATCTTGTGCACCAGAACCAGTTTGTGCACCGGTGATTCGGGATCGTCGAGCAGGCCGACGAAGCGCAAGCGGCCGGGACACTGCGCGGCGCAAGCGTTGACCTGACCCTTTTCCAGCCGCGGATAGCAGAAGATGCACTTCTCGGATTTTCCACTGACCTCGTTGAAATAGATCTTCTTGTAAGGGCACGCCTTGATGCAGTAGCGATAACCTTGGCAACGGTCCTGGTCGATGACCACGATGCCATCCTCTTCGCGCTTGTAGATGGCTTTACGCGGACAGGCCTCCAGACACGCAGGATGGGTGCAGTGGTTGCAGATGCGCGGTAAATAAAAAAAGTAATTCTCGTCTTCATTCATGCCGCCCACGTCTTCGTCCCAGTTACAACCGGACTTCGGCTCGGGTGAGGGCATGACCGGCTGCTTCTTGCCTTCATACAGACGCTGCTCGTAGTTGTATTCCCAGGCGTGGCCGTAGTCGTCCATCGTAGGCAAGGGGCTGGGCTGGAGTGATCCGTCCTTCCAGCCGCCACCGATACGATCCCACTGGCGCGGATAGCCAAGGCCCGGGCGGGTCTCAACATTATTCCAATACATGTAGCCGGTGCCGTCGCGGTCCGTCCACAGCTTCTTGCAGGCGATGGTGCAGGTCTGGCAGCCCAAGCACTTGTTCAGGTCCATCACCATTGCGTATTGGTGTTTTGACATGGCTGCTTCTCCTCAAACCTTTGCCTTCTCAACGTCCACCTTGATGTCGCGGTTGTTGCCAGTCGGTCCCCAGTAGTTCAGGCGGAAGTTGACGTGACCATACTTGCCGATGAGTTGCGTTGGTTTGATCTTGATGTAGGTGAGCGACTGCCATCCGCCCTCCTTGAACCCGAGGTATTTCTCCCACCCGTGATACATGGTGACGCGGCCGGGTTTTTCGCCGGGCAGAATCTGCAAGCGGCAAACGCAATGGCCAACCTCGTTGTGGATGCGGACCCAGTCGTTATCTTGCAGGCCACGCTTGCGGGCGTCGTCGGGATGCATGTAGACAATCGGCCCTCCGCGCTGCAGGCGCAGCATGGCACGGTGGTCGCGCCAGGTGGAGTGAATGGACCAGCGTCCGTGGGGCGTGTTCCAGAAAAGCGGATACTTTTCCTCGAGCGGTTCTTTGAACGTCGGCAGTTGCTCCCCCAGCTCGATGTACCAGGGGTGGTCGATGTAGAACTGCTGCCGGCCGGTGAGCGTGCGCCACGGACGTTTCTTGTTGAGCTGATGCTTGAAGGGGGTGTAGGCGACGCCCTCTTCAATATCACTGTTCCAGGATTCGGGGTCGGTGGCGATGAAGCGCTTCGGCTTCTCCTGAATCTGCTGGTACGTCATACCCTTGGTTTCTTCCGCGTTTCCGAGGATGAAGTTGACTGCCTCCTCGTCGGTCTGGATCGCGCCTTTGCCGGTCCAGTCGTGGGCCAGCTGCGTGAAATCGCGGTTCCAGTCGAAGACCTCGTCGTGAAAGGGCTTTAGCCCCTTCTTGGTTGCGACTTCCGACATTTTTTCCGCAAGTGCGCGGAAGATGTCCCAGTCAGTTTTGCTTTCAAACAAGGGCTCGCAGGCCTTGCCGAAGGGATGAATGTAGCTGTGGCAGTCGGTGGAGTTGATGTCCACCTTCTCGTAGTAACTGGCCGCGGGCAACACCACGTCGGAGTAGAGTGCCGTGGTGTCCATGCGGTAGTTGATATCAACGATCAGGTCGAGATCTTTCCAGAGTGACGATTCCAGAATCTCGTTGCCCTTAGCCTGGTTCAGATAGTTGGCGCGCCACACGATGAAAGCTCGCGGTTTTTTGCCGTTTTTCGGCCAGAGCGGCATCCAACCATTCTTCACCGATTCCTGGATGTACCACTCGATCGGCTTTCCGTTGTATAGATGAGGGTCTTTGTTGGTGGAATGGACGTAGCTCCACAGGGTCGTGTTCTGGAAGCGCTGCTTCTTGCGGCTTTCAGGGAAAGCGAGTTTGAAGAAGCCCTGCTCCGGCCACAGGCGTTCCTGCCCGACGTAGTGATTGAATCCGCCGCCGTTCTTCCCGGTGTTTCCGGTGAGGGCAACCAGCAGGATGAAGGAGCGATTGGTCAGATCGTTGTGGAACCAGTGATTGGTTCCGGCGCCGTGGATGATCATCGCTGGCTTGCGCGTGCCCAGTTCTTTGGCAAAAAGTTCGATTTCGTTCGGCGGCAGGCCGGTGCGCCCTGCGACTTTGTCCACTGTGTATCCGTCAATTTCTTTCTTCAGAAGTTCGAAAACCGTAGTGACTTCGGCGGTCTTTCCATCGGCGAGTTGAATGTGAAAGGTGCCCGTCAGCGCAGGGTCGGTCCCATTGAGTCGGATGGTCTTTTGCTCCGATCCCATGGAACCCGGCGTAGGAAGAGCGCGCTGCTGCTTGGTATCCCAGAAATAGAAGATGTCTTCCTTACCGCCGTTCTTCAGGTCGGACTCGCGGAGGAAACGCTTCGTGCCCGAGAGCACGAGCAGAGGCATGTCGGTTTGTTCCTTCACGTAAGGCGCATCGATGAGATTTTGGTCGATGAGTAGCTTGGCTACGCCTAGTGCGAGCATGCCGTCGCTCCCCGGGTTGATGCGGAAATAGAGGTCGGCGTGCGTGGCGCTTGCGTTGTAATCGGGCGAGATACAGACAATCTTGGCTCCGTTGTAGCGTGCCTCGTAAGCAAAATGTGCATCCGGGATGCGGGTCTGAGAAATGTTCGATCCCCAAAGCACGATGTATTTCGAGTTGAACCAGTCGGCGCACTCACAAGATTCGGTCTGAACACCCCAAGTCAAAGGCTCGCCGGGGGGTAGGTCGCAGTACCAGTCATAGAAGGAGAGAAAAACTCCGCCGATGTAATGCGCCAGGCGCGAACCAGCGCAGAAACTCACCGGGCTCATGGCGGGGATGACACTGAAGAAGGAATTGGTATCCGGGCCGTAGTTGTAGATATTGTCGAGCAGTTTTTCGGCAACCATCGTGAGCGCTTCGTCCCAGGTAGCGCGACGCCACTTGCCTTCACCGCGTTCTCCGGTGCGAATGAGCGGATAGCGGAGACGCTGCGGGCTGTATACGTACTCAGTGAAGCAGCCGCCCTTCTGGCAGCCGCGGGGGTTGTAGTCGGGGAGATCGGCATTGATACGCGGATAGTCGGCGGCCTGCTCTTCGCGGACCATCACGCCATTGCGTACGTACACCTTCCACGAGCAGGAACCCGTGCAGTTCGCGGAATGGGTCGAGCGAACGACCTTGTCCCATGTCCAGATCTTGCGGTAGAAGTCCTCCCATCCGCGATAGGGATAGCTGCGCAGTGGATCAAAGTCCCCTGTCAGCGTAGTCAGGACAGGCTTCTCGTTGCGCGAGCAACCGGGTAGGGCCAGCGTGGCGGCCGTCATGGCGGCAGTTTGGATAAAACTGCGCCGCGAGAAGGGCTTTTGCGGTTTGCTCTTGTTGCTCTTCTTCTCGTTCATGGCTTGGCTCCCGTAGGGGTTCCCGAAGTTGCGTTCTGCGCCATCGCCTTCTGACCTTTTGCTTCTCCGAGTGTCCGCAGATAAGCGAGCACGTCAGCGATGTCCTGATCGCTGAACACCGGCGCCTCGGTACGCTGGAAGGCAGGCATCGCGGTTCCGATGCGGCCGTTGCGGATGGTGCGGAGGATGAATTCGTCGCTGGCAGCTTGCTGGAATACCGGATTGCCGATCTCGGGGGCCATTCCGCCGCGGCCATTCATACCGTGGCAGGCAGCGCAGTTTCTAAGGAAAAGAGAAAGACCGTTGCTGGCATCCCCGTGGAGCGTCAGGACTGTCGTCGCAGGAGCTCGCGGAGCTCCAGTGCGGAGATACTCAATCACTCCGGTGATCTCTTCGGGAAGGAGTCCGCCGGCGTGCGGACCCCAAGCGGGCATCTGGGTACCCGGCCGTCCTTGTTCGATGTTGGCTTGTAGATATTCGCGAGTTGCGGTTGAGATCAGAGAGACGCCCCGAATCGCCGGAATAAAGCGGTTGAATTTCTTGTCCCACCGAGTGTAGGTTCCGTTGCCGTGGCAGGCAGTGCAGTACTGCGTGTAAACCTGCTCGCCGGCCAGGGGCACGGGATGGAGCGCCCGATACTTCTGCTCGATCTTGTCTGGCGCGAGATAGCTTTCCGGGACATCCCTTTTCCACTGCGACAGCATGTACGCGGTCAGCGCCAGCGCTTCCGTCCGTGTGACGGTTGGATTGCGCATCAGGCTTTCGGGAACCACTCCGCCGGGATCGCGAAAGTGTGCGTTCTGCCAAGCCCAGGTGGTGTGCGGCGGCGTCAGGTTCGTCATGATGAGTTGGTGCTTGGTCTTCGCGCCTTCATTGTCGAGCGCTGGACCGAGCGCCCCGCCGCGTCCACCAAGCTTGTGGCAGGATCCGCAACTTTTCTCCCGATAGAGCTTCATGCCCACAGTCAATAACGGGATCTGATCCGGTGGCAAGTTCTCTGCGTCGTGGCAAGTTACGCAGGTCGACTCGGTCATCTCTGGGGGTAGCAGGGGATAGTCCCAGAACACGTCATCGGCTTTGGCTTCGCGGAACGTCAGCGCCGCGCCCTGCCCGTGGTGGCAGACGGTGCAGCCGAAGCGATCTACGGGATGCTTGTCGAGGATATGCCCCGGATGGGTACGGTGCGGTTGCTCAACATCGGCCATGCGCGGATCGTCGACGCCGTTATGGCAGGTGACGCAGCGATCCACCGCGCCCAGCGCGGGGATGCTGGCCTGCTTCATCTCTACGCGGAACTTGGCGAGCAGTTCTCGGCCGCGATCGTCGGTGGCCTTCTCGCGAAGAATGTTGCGATATTCCTGTTGCACGGTCCGCCACTGTGCCAGATAGTTCTCGCGCACCGCGGCGCCGACCAGATAGACGACGGTGACAACGCTCGCCACCAGCAGGAGCCAGCGATAGATCCGGGATGGGTCTTTCATCGCATTCTCCTCAGTGCACCGGCCATTGCGAAGGCCTCCAGTAAAAGTGCCAGTTGGGCCCGCGATGGACCGTCGCAAAGTAGGTCAGCAGAGTGAACCCAACCAGAAAGCAGGTGAATAATGAGACGGCTGCTAGGCGCACCGAATTTTTGCGCTTCAGAATGAAGAGCGACCAGGCAGCAAAGATCAGGACAAACAACGAACCGGGGTTAAACACGATGATCCAGAGCTGCGGAATGTTGGGAAACCAGTTTCGCAGCCAACCGTAGTTGACCGTGAAAGCAAGCATGCCGACGGTCACAGCGCAAGCGAAGAACAAGGATTGCCAGAACACCGAGCGCTCGTGGCTGGTGCCGAACCACGTGCCTTCGCCTTCAGGACGGCGATCTAGAAAGGGAATCAGCGCAAGTCCGACCAGGACGATCATGGGAATCAACATGCCTCCCATGAAGGCCGAATAGGAGACCAGTTCCTGAAGCCCCAGAAAGTACCAAGGGGCCTTCGCGGGATTCTCGGGAATGGCGGCGTTCGCGAGTTCTTTCAGCGGCGCATCGCTATAGAAAGCCAGGATCAGCGTGACCGCCACCGTCACCATGAGGACGGAGAGTTCCGCCCAGAACAAGTGCGGCCAACTCATCACCGTGTTCTCGGGCCCGCGATTCACCGGCGGACGCTTGCCTTTCACCAACGCCATCAGGCCATAGGTTTTTGTGGCCAGCGGTTGGAATACCGGGCGCTTTTCTCCGCCCCACTCGGCCAGTCCGCCGGGCGGATCCTCGGGCTTGGCGAGGCCGCCATCTTTGCGGATACGCCAGAAGTGCACACCGAGCAGCGTAACTAGAACGAGCGGAAGAACGAAGACATGCAGAACGTAGAAGCGAATCAGCGCGTCCTGGCCGACATAGTTCGCGCCCAGCAGCAACCGCTTCTGGAAGCCACCCGGGTCAAAGAACTTCGTAATGCCGATCGCGTCAGTCAGTTCGCGCGGAGAGTTGGCGATGTTCGATCCGATCGTAATCGCCCAGTACGCCAGTTGATCCCAAGGCAGCAGGTAGCCGGTGAAGCTCAGCGCCAGGGTGATCACCAGCAGCCCCAGCCCGACCAGCCAGTTGAATTCTCGCGGCTTCTTGTAACTCGCGGTAAAGAAGACCCGCGCCATGTGCAGCAAGACCACCAGCACCATCAATTGCGCCGCCCACCGATGAATGTTGCGGATGAAGCGTCCGGTGGAAACTGTGAAGTGAATATCTTTGATCGATTGATAGGCGAGATCGGTCGAGGGCTTGTAATAGACCATCAGCAGCACGCCGGTGATGAGGGTGATTACGAAACTGGCCGTGGCCACCAAGCCGAGTCCGAAGGTAAGCGTAGGTTTAAGCGTGCGCACGTGGACCCGGACGCTGTGAATGTGCAGAAAAAGGTTGTGAAATGTGGCCTGCGATTCTTCGCGCTCCGATTGGGGCTCTTTCCCCAGGCGGAAGCAGGAATCCTTTACCGTCTGAGGAAGTTCGCGCAGGTTGTGCAGAAATTCTTTGGTTGCGGTTTCTGCCACGGTTGCCTCCTACACGCGATACCGCGTGCCCTCCGGGACTTCGTTGTCGGCGTTGACGATCAGATCACCGTTGGCCGCGCGGCTGACTTCGAGCCAAGGCAGTGGTCGCGGCGCCGGCCCGCCTACCACGCGACCTTGGCTGTTGAAGCGGGAGCCATGGCAAGGGCAGGCAAACCCATCCTTCGATCGCGCCACGGTGCAGCCCAGGTGCGTGCACGTGCTTGAGATCGCGTAGAAGCCTTCGTCGTCGCGAAAGAGCACGAGGTTCTGGTCGGCAAAGGGAGTTTCACTTCCAGCGGAAAACTGCTCCGCCGGCCCGAGTTTGAAACGGCGCACAGGACCGGGCAGCACCGCGGGGTTCGGCAGTCGGAGCATACCGACAGCCGCTGTGCCCATCGCGACAAAGAAGCTTCCCAGCGATGCCAAGCTCAAAAAGCTGCGCCGGTCAACACGGGGTGGATCTAAACGGGACATGGCTTCCACTCCTTGGCAAAACTGAACTGTTCCATGGTGATGGCAGTGGTTGGGCAGCGCTGCGCACACAACCCGCAGCGGATGCAGCGTTCTTCATCCTTAATGATGGCGGAGAGGTCGGTAGGATCGAGCTTCAACTCGCGCGTGGCGGTCTCAAGTTCGGGCGTAAGTGTCAAACGGTCGAACGTCACCAGCTTCAGGCATACAGTGGGACAGACATCCACGCAGCCGCCGCACAAAATACATCGTTCTCCGTCGAAGATAGTATTGACGCCACAGTCGAGGCAGCGGCCGGCTTCGGCGGAGGCCTGTTCCTCGTTGTATCCAATCTCGACGAGTGCGGTCGGACTTTTCAGGCGCTCTTCCGCCGCGAGTGTAGGAATGTGCAGGCGTGAACGCCGCTCGTAGTGTTTCTCGCGGTGATAGTGGTCAATGGGGTAGTGGAACTGGACCTCTTCCGGCACGATCTCCTTACCGCGTAGGTAACGATAGACCGAACGCGCCGCCTGCTTGCCGCTGGCAATGGCATGGATCATGAGCCGGGGCCCGTAGGCAATGTCGCCCGCGACAAATATGCCTGGGGCCGAAGTCGCACAAGTCGAGGGATCGTTGACGATCTGCTGCGGCGAGCGCATCTCGATCCCGTCGCGTTGGGCGTCGATAAAACCAAGGTCAGCAGACTGCCCGACTGAGAGGAGAACCGTATCACCCCCGATCTCGGTTGTAACCGACTCATCGAACTTCGGCGCGAAGCGCTTGTTCTCGTCGTACACTTGCGTACATCGTGCGAACTTGACCCCGCGCACGAACTTCTGCCCGTTCCTCTCATCCACCAAGACTTCTCTCGGCCCCCAACTGTTGTGGCGCGTGACGCCCTCTTCCTGGCCTTCAAGGATTTCCACCGTGTCGGCGGGCATTTCTTCGAGAGATTCCAGGCAGACCAGATTCACTTGCCGCACGCCCGCCATGCGGGCCGCCGTGCGCGAGACGTCATATTCTTCCTGGCGCAAAACTGTGCGAGCGACGTCGTAAGCAACATTGCCTCCGCCGATCACAATCACCCGCTGTCCCAGCGAAACTTCTTTGCCCAGTGACACATCGCGCAGAAAGTCCACTCCTCCCATCACGCCAATAGCGTCGGAGTTGGGAATGGGGAGCGCCCGCGAGCGCTTCGCCCCACAGGCGATGATGATGGCGGCAAAATCGCGCCGAAGATCGACAAAGCTCACATCCTTCCCGACCTGCGTGTTGCAACGGATCTCGACGCCGAGGGACTGAATCACCGCGACTTCTGCACGGATGAGTTCTCGCGGCAAGCGATAACCAGGTACACCGGTGTACAGCATGCCGGCAGGCTGCGGTTCCATCTCCAGAATCGTGGGGCGAAATCCCATCAGGGCGAGATCGTGTCCCGCGGCGAGCCCCGCTGGTCCAGAACCGATGATTACGATCCGTTCTCCGGTGGGTTTGGGAAACTCGGCATTCGCCAGGAACTCAAGCAGGTGGCTCAGTTCTTCAATATCGTCACACTGACGCGTTTCCGTCTTGTTCTTCAGGTATGGAAAGAGTTCGCGCCCAGCATCCCTTCGTGCATCACTCCCGAATTTCTCGCAGACGAAGCGCTTGAGAGCGCGGATGGAAATCGGCTGATCAATGCTTCCCCTACGGCAGGCCGCTTCGCATGGCGCACCACAAATACGGCCGCAAAGGGACGCTAAAGGATTGGGCCCACGTGCAATCAGGTACGCCTGTTCATAATCCCCTGCTGCAATTGCCCGCACATACCCGCGAGCGTCGGTGTGAACCGGACAGGCGTACTGGCACTTGATCTGTTCG
>DASSIO010000321.1:0-12101 GCA_035691825.1 Terriglobales bacterium
TATTTATGACGCTGCTGGGAACCTTTAGCGCGTTGCTTGCGCGCTACTCAGCCCAGGAAGACATCGTCATAGGCTCACCCATCGCAGGGCGGAACCGTGTTGAGTTTGAAAACGTCATCGGATTATTCGTCAACACACTGGCACTTCGAACCAATCTGTCAGGCAATCCAAGTTTTCGCGAACTGCTGACTCGAGTACGAGAAGCCACCTTGGGAGCCTACGCGCATCAGGACTTGCCTTTCGAAAAGATCGTGGAAGAGCTGCGACCAGAGAGGGATCTCAGCCGCAATCCGATCTTTCAAGTCATGTTCGCCATGCAGAATGTTCCGGGCGAACGGGAAAACGTTCCCGGACTCAGCATTACGCGCTTTGCAGCGGCTGACAAAGCCACCGCGAAATTCGACTTGCTGGCTACTGCCACGGAGCGTTCCGATGGCCTGCGGATGACCTTCGAGTACAGCACGGATCTTTTCGCAGCAACGACGATTCAACGCATGCAGCAGCATTATCTCAACCTGCTGCAAGCCGTGGTGGTCGACCCAAATTGCAGTGTTGGTGAATTACCCTTGCTCGGCCCTGACGAACGGCAGCAGCAGATTACTGTTTGGAACCAGACTTCAGCTGCGATTCCTGCGATTTGCATCCACGAAGCATTTGAAGCTCAAGCCCATCGCAGACCCAGTGCCATTGCCGTCACCTTCGATGGCAAGAACCTTACCTATTCAGAGCTGAACCGGCGCGCTGATTGTCTGGCGAACTATCTGTGCGGGCTAGGGGTGAGACCTGAAACGCTGGTCGGCATTTATCTCGACCGATCGTTAGAGATGGTGATCGCGCTCCTCGCGGTCTTGAAGGCGGGTGGGGCTTATGTCCCACTCGATCCATCCTTCCCGGCGGAACGCATCGGCTTTATCTTGGCCGACGCGGAAGTTTCGGTGCTGCTGACCAGCGAGGCTTTACGAGGCAATGTTCCGTCGCACGGCGCTCAGGTTATCTGCATTGATCGGCACTGGTCATCTATTTCCGAAGCACCTGCCGCCTCAACCAGAGGAACTGTGACCCCCGCCAATCTTGCCTACGTGCTCTACACCTCGGGCTCAACCGGAAAACCCAAGGGTGTAGCCGTCGAGCATAGCGCGGTTGTCAATTTCTTGGAAAGCATGAGGCGGGAACCAGGTTTGAGCTCCGAAGATGTGCTCCTGGCAGTCACAACGCTGTCGTTTGATATTGCGGGGCTCGAGTTGTACCTGCCGCTCACCTCAGGGGCTCAGGTCGTGATTGCCGGTAGCCACGATGTGGTGAATGCGAAGAAACTCATTTCGCTGCTGGAGCACAGCAAAACCACCGTCATGCAGGCCACGCCAGCCACTTGGAGAATGCTGCTGGACTCGGGCTGGAAAGGCAGCTCCAAGCTGAAGGCGCTGTGTGGGGGCGAAGCCCTCCCCGGTCAGCTTGCCCAGCAGTTGCAGCAATGCTGCCGTGAACTTTGGAATCTTTATGGGCCCACTGAGACTACGATCTGGTCCAGCCTTTACCGTGTCGAAGAACCTAATGAGGCCACCGTATCTATTGGAAAACCGATCGCGAACACGCAAATGTATGTCCTCGACCGGCAACGTAATCTGCTGCCCGTGGGCGCAGTCGGAGAACTCTACATCGGCGGTGCGGGGCTGGCACGCGGATACTGGCAGCGACCGGAACTGACTGCAGAAAAGTTTGTGGTCAACCCATTCGGATTCTCCACTCCGACGCGACTTTATCGAACTGGCGATCTTGTGCGCTACCTCCCAGATGGAAATCTGCAATATGTCGCGCGCTTGGATAACCAGGTCAAAGTGCGCGGCCATCGCATCGAATTGGAAGAAATCGAGTTCTCCCTCTCTGCACACCCGCTGGTTCAAGAGGTAGTGGTCATAGTTCGCGAGGATACTCCGGGCAATCAGCGCCTTGTCGCCTATGTCGTGAGCCGTAATGGGGCTCCGTTGTCGGTAGTTGATCTGCGGGTGCACCTCAAAGAGACACTTCCCGACTACATGATTCCGTCCGCGTTTGTGCAAATGGATCAGCTCCCCTTAACTCCAAACCGGAAGATCGACCGGCGCAGCTTACCGCCACCTCAGAACTTCGGGACGGGAAGGGCCGAGTCGCCCGGCGCACGTGACGATTTGGAACAGACGCTGGTGAGTATCTGGGAGACGGTACTTGGCATCCAAGGAATCGGCATTCGTGACAATTTCTTCGAACTGGGAGGGCATTCTCTGCTTGCGGTGCGCCTAGTTGCGGAAATTCTTGCAGCAACGGGAAAAGACGTCCCGTTAGCCGCATTGTTCCAGGGTGCAACAGTGGAGTATCTGGCCTCCCTGCTACGAGATGAAGGCCAGCCGGCTCATCAGATGGTTATCGAAATCCAGCGAGGAAGCTCAGAGCAGAAGTTTTTCGCCATTGTCACACCAGGAATCAACGCGCTCGGGTACCGCACGCTGGCGCATTATCTTGGTCCCGAGCAGTCTTTCTATCGTATCCAGGGACCGGGACCGCGAGTCACAGAACGGCCTTACAGCGCATCTGAATTCGAAAAGATGGCTCGAGAGTATATCCGCGCCATGAAAGCAGTTCAGCCGAAGGGGCCTTATTATCTGGGTGGCATGTGCGAGGGCGCGCGCATAGCCTTTGACATGGCAAGAGCGTTGGAGGCCGACGGCGAACAAGTAGGACTGCTCGCGATCTTCGATACCTGGGTTCTGGAAAACAGTCAAAACCGCTTGTTGTGGAAGATTAATTATTTCTCGGGACGGATCAAGAGGTTTCAGCGCCTACCCATAACCCAGAAGCGTGCCCTGATGAAGAAGTGGGCAAGCAACTTGCTTTATCCCGAAGCACGCGCCAGAAGCACTTGGCCACAGGCATATTGGCCAGGCAATCACTTCGTGCCTGCCAAGTACAGAGGAAAAATAACGGTTTTCAAGTTCCGTAACCAGCCGTACTACTATGTCAACGACCCTCTGATGGGATGGGGTTCGCGAACCACCGGTAAAGTTGAGTTGCAGGTAATGAATCTCAAGATCCGCAAACACATGCTGCTGTTTCGCGAGCCATACGTCAATGAATTGGCCAAGAAGCTTGCAGAATGCCTTGCCCGCGCGGTCCCCAACAATGTTAATCAACGGCATGCAGAAAGGGCGGATTCACCCCTTATCCTGCCGGGTCCGCAGCTAACGTCGGTGGAGCCATAGCCATGGCTGCCTGGGTTTCCGAAAACTCCGTGGAGATTCAGCACGGCCCACCGTGCTACTTGCTTGCAGGCGATGTGCATGTTTGGTGTTGCGATACCGATGAGGCCTTTGTCCAGGAACAGGAGTGGCGTAGCGTCCTCAGCGCCGACGAGTGCCAACGTGCGTGGCGCTTTCATTTCGCTCGCGACCGCGAGCGCTTTGCTGCGAGCCGTTTTCTGCTTCGACGGTTGCTTTCCGAGTACACGTCAATCCCGGCCAGAGATCTGAAGTTCAATTACGCGAAGCATGGCAAACCGTCTCTCGAACATTTCGGCGGTATCGAGCAAGTATGTTTTAATGTATCGCACTCCGATGCGATTGCGGTGTTTGCTTTTGCGCGCTGCCAGGAACTGGGAATCGACGTGGAGCGCATCCGCCCGGAAACCCCGATAGAGGACCTTGCCCAACGATTCTTTTCTCCGGCTGAGCAGCAGACGTTATTTGAATTGCCTGAAGAGGCGCAGCGCTCAGCGTTTTTTCAATGTTGGGCAAGGAAAGAAGCATTCCTTAAGGCTCGCGGAGATGGACTTTCCTTCCCGCTGGATCAATTCGATGTTTCACTTGCGCCTGGAGAGGAAGCTCGCATTCTGACCATCCGCGGGTCTGATAGTTCGCCGTGTTGCTGGTCTATGCGGTCTCTAGATATTATTGCTGGATACGCCGCCGCTCTCGTCGTGCAGGGAAAAATCCACAGCCTGCTTACGCGCCGCTGGTCCCCAATGCCTGGCTCGCGTAACTGGGGTCGATGAGAGGACGAATGGAGCAACTCTACATCCTCGGCGCTAAGCAACGGAAGCTTCTGATCAAGAAAGAGGAAGAGTGGAACCTGTATGACACTGCCCTGATCTTGCGCCTTGATCCCGCCAGCGGCACGATCGAGACCTGTCTGGAATACAAGTCTGCGGCGGAAGCGCGAGCCCACGAAAATTCCTCGAATGTGTTCAAGGCCGGAACCCTGGTCGGCGACACTCTATATTCGTGCACCTCGACCGAGGTGGTGATTTTCAAGCTTCCGGAACTGAAGCAGATCGGCTACATATCCCTTCCCTGTTTCAACGATCTCCATCACGTCACTCCAACTCCAGATGGAAATCTGCTCATTGCCAATACCGGACTCGACATGGTGGTGAAAGTCAGTCGGGACGGCGATCTTCTAAACTGCTGGCCCGTGCTGGATGAGCAGCCATGGGCTCGGTTTTCGCCCGATGTCGACTACCGTAAGGTCGACAGCACCAAGCCTCACCAATCGCATCCCAACTTCGTCTTTCAGCTCAATCGCCAAAACTGGGTAACACGGTTTCGCCAGCGCGATGCCATCTGCCTCGATGATCGCTCAAAGCGTATCGATATTGCCGTTCAGGCGCCGCATGATGGCTTGATCTGCGGCAACCACATCTATTTCACGACCGTCGATGGCAGAATCGTCATCGCAAATGCCAGAACCCTGCAGGTTGATCAAATCATCGATTTGAAACCGTTGCACACCAATGAGAATGCGCTACTGGGGTGGTGCCGAGGAATTCTTCCAGTTGACGAACGCAGGATTTGGGTCGGCTTTACTCGAGTGCGCAAGACGAATCTGCAGGAGAACATCCTCTGGGTGCGAAACATTTTTCGCGACGGTATGTCGGAAAAGCCTACACACATCGCGTTGTATGACATCGTAGACCAGCGATGCTTGCAAGAGTTCGACTTGGAAACACATGGTCTAAATTTGGTTTTCAGCATCTTCCCGGCAACTGCATCGCAGAGACGAGTCTCACCGGATATAGAGGACTACGCCGCTATCGTGCCCGGCTTACCAGCGGAGAAAGTCCACAGTTGAACTAAGGCGCACGGCAGAATCGGGCGCAATCCCAAATCATTTGAAGGAAAGCTGATTTTGGAGACGTACTACTTTGTCGCAATTGTTTGCACAGTTCCCCTCTCCCGGATGACACCCGCAGGCGGCGATCGGAGGAATAAATCTAAGCAACTTGCTTTCAACGGCTTACATCCGATTACCGCTCTGGAAAAGGAATCCGAATTGCTTCCTGATAAACTGAATGAACTCGGCCGGCGTCGCGGAATTCTTTGACTGCCGGCAGAGATTGCGGGTCGCAGTGCTCGGGGATACGCTCTGCTACTCAGATTCTGTTTAACTCCAATAATTTAGATTGGGAGGTCAGCGTTTGACTGCTTCAACCGGCCACTTGATTCCGCCTCATGGCGGCGAACTCATTGACCTAATGGTCCAACCCGAGCGCGCAGCTGAACTCAAAGCACATTCGAAGGAATGGCCTTCTTGGGATCTCACGGCGCGCCAACTTTGCGATCTTGAATTGCTGCTCAGCGGCGGGTTTTCCCCGTTGAGGGGCTTCATGACGCGCAAGGACTATGAAGGCGTCTGTCACAACATGAAGTTGGCTTCCGGCGTTCTCTGGCCGATGCCCATCACGCTGGATGTAAATGAGGAGTTCGCTAAATCATTGAAACCGGGTGCCAGCAAAGTTGCGCTGCGCGATCCGGAGGGAGTGATGCTTGCTGTGCTGCATGTGGAAGAGGTTTGGCAGCCAGACCGCAAGGCAGAGGCAGACGCTGTCTTCAAGAGCACCAGCAAACTACATCCGGGCGCTGACTATGTTTTGAACAAGTCGAATTCGTACTATATAGGCGGGAGTATCGAAGGACTGCAGGCTCCTTCGCATTACGACTTCAAGACTCTTCGCCTCACGCCAGCTGAGTTGCGTACTGAATTTGCTCGCCTGGGCTGGCGTCGTGTGGTGGCGTTCCAGACCCGCAATCCCATGCATCGCGCACACCAGGAACTTACATTCCGTGCAGCCAAGCAGGTTGAAGCAAACCTGTTGATTCACCCTTCGGTGGGCATGACCAAGCCTGGAGATGTTGACTATTTCACTAGAGTCCGCTGCTACCAGCTGCTGTTGGCAAAGTATCCTCAAGGGACCGTAAAGCTCGCCATGCTTCCATTGGCGATGCGCATGGGCGGACCGCGCGAAGCTATTTGGCACGGCCTAATTCGTAAGAATCACGGTGTCACTCACTTCATAGTTGGCCGCGATCATGCCGGACCTGGCAAGGACGAGAATGGAAAGGCATTCTACGGGCCCTACGAAGCCCAGGAGTTATTCAAGAAGCACGATGCCGAAATCGGCGTGACCATGGTTCCCTTCAACATGATGGTTTACCTGGAGGACCAGGACAAGTATGTTCCCGATAATGAAGTGCCGTCAGGCTCGCGAGTCTTGAACATTTCCGGCACGGAGCTGCGTCAGCGACTGAATGAAGGCCGCGACATACCCAGCTGGTTCACGTATCCGGAAGTCGTTCAAGAATTGCGGCGCAGTTACCCGCCCCGGCATAAGCAAGGTGTAACAATCTTCTTCACCGGTCTGTCCGGTTCGGGGAAATCGACAATCGCGAACGTACTTCTCACGAAATTCCTGGAGGTGGGCGGGCGGCCAGTTACCCTACTTGACGGAGATTTGGTTCGTAAGCATCTTTCATCCGAGCTGGGGTTCTCCAAGGAACACCGCGACATCAACATCCGCCGGATTGGGTACGTCGCATCGGAAATAACCAAGAACGGCGGGATCGCCATCTGTGCGCCTATTGCTCCTTACGACGCCGTGCGTAAGCAGGTGCGTCACATGGTTGAACCGTATGGCGGCTTCATTCTGGTTCACGTGGCCACCCCGGTTGAGACCTGCGAACAACGAGACCGCAAGGGCTTGTATGCGAAAGCCCGTGCCGGAATCATTAAAGAGTTCACTGGTATTTCCGACCCCTATGAAGTGCCCACAGATGCCGAGGTCGTCATCGATACTGCTGAATTGACGGCGGAAGAAGCGGCCCAGGAAATCATTCTGCACCTTGAACAACAGGGTTTCATCGGGGTCAATGGTGAATCCGCCAGTTCGGCCGCTCGAGCCTAAAACGAGGATGGCTGCTTAGGCCGGTTTAGCATGGAATTAGTAGCTGCCAAAATCCTGATCGGCTTGATCGTAGGCACTCTGATCGGCATGACCGGCCTGGGCGGCGGCGTGTTGCTGCTGCCGATTCTCATCTTCGGTCTGCGGGTGCCTGCGATCATTGCGGTCGGATCCGACGCGGCCTTCAACTTTGTCACGAAAATCGGGTCCAGCTGGATTCATCTCAGAAAGGGCACGGTGCGCCGGAAGGTTGTGCTGGCACTGTCGGCCGGAAGCGCCCCAGGATCCATCGCTGGAGTCAGCCTCCTAGCCCACCTGCGTAACGTCTATGGTGTAGGCGTTAATGACTTCATTAAGTCTGCGGTCGGGCTCCTGCTTATTTTCATACCCATTCTGCTGCTGATGCAGAGGCGGATCGAGGATCACGTAACCAGCCGGTCTCCAACTGCCAAATCATTTGCCGGTATCACCTTGATAGGCTTGTTAGCCGGTTTTCTTGTGGGCATGACATCTGTCGGGTCTGGCAGCATCATCATGATGCTTTTGTTACTGTTTTACAGTTATGCACCCAAAGTCATGGTAGGCACCGACATTGTGCATGCCGTTGTTCTGACGGGTATCACCAGCTTTTTGCATTTCCGACTTGGCAATGTCGACCCGCAATTGGTTGGCTGCTTGTTGATTGGATCCATCCCCGGGGGTCTGATCGGTTCTAACCTCAGTACGCGCGTGCCGGTACCGTGGCTCCGGCGCATCCTCTGCGCGATCCTGCTGGCTACGGGGGCACGCATGCTGTGGGCATAACCAACAATATGGAATTCATGTCGTCATCTTCTACCCTACAGAGAATTCAATCAGCCTTGGGTGCCGCTCGCGAGGTGCTTAAAGGCTTCACCCCGGGCGCAATTGAAACCGAATATAAAAAGGGCCACGACCCTGTAACTGAAGCCGATCGGCAGGTAGACACGGTTCTGAGAGAAAACTTGTTGCGCGATGGAGAGGGTTGGTTGTCAGAAGAGAGCGTCGACGACTTAACGCGATTGCAAAAAAAGCGCGTCTGGGTCGTGGACCCACTCGACGGCACTCGTGAATTTGTCGCAGGCATTCCCGAGTTTTGTGTCTCAGTGGCAATGGTCGAAGATGGAAAACCCGTCGCGGGCGGCATTTGCAATCCTGCGACCGACGAAACCTTCATCGGTTCTTTAGAAACCGGCGTTCTGTACAACGGCAAACCTGTGCAACCAAGTAGACACAAAACACTCGCCGGCGCATTAGTCCTGGCCAGTCGCAGCGAGGTCAAACGCGGGGAATGGGAAGGCTTCAAGGCTGCACCCTTTCAGATCCGTCCCATGGGTTCTGTCGCCTATAAGCTCGCATTGGTATCGGCGGGGCTTGCTGATATCACCTTTACGTTAACGCCGAAACACGAATGGGATGTGGCTGCCGGAGCCGCACTAGTGTTGAGCGGGGGTGGTTTCGTACAGATCCTCGATGGCGAACCTCTTACCTGCAATCGCCACAAGCCATGGCTTCCCGGACTGGTCGCCGGTAGCCCTCAGCTGCGCCAGGAATTGCTGTCACTACTCGATAACTACCGTCAGCCAATGCCCCGCCCTTAGACTTGGGGCATCTCAGACGCAACTTCTGGAGATTTCACTCGTGGCGCGCGTCGCGCAATACCAGCAACTCGGAAGTCAGGAGAGCACGCCGCAGCCGGCGTTAGCAGATCCGCGTGCTGCGACCGTTTTCCTGATGTATCACGAACTGGAAATTCCGGGACGCCCTTTGTGCCAGAGAGAGCCTGGCTACGTACGCTATGTTTTGCCTGTCGCCGACTTCAATCGGCAGATGACATTTCTGAAAGACAATGGATGGGAAGGTGTGGCCGTTACAAAAGCGCTTGAGTTCGGGCCCAGGCGCGTCGCGCTCACCTTCGATGATGGCTGCGAAACCGATTTGTTGACCGCCGCGCCCATCCTTCGCCAAAACGGCTTTGGGGCGACTTTTTACATCACAGCGGGGTTTGTGGGGGAGCGCGGTTACCTTTCCTCCGCACAACTTCAGGAACTCAGCGCGCAAGGCTTTGAGATAGGTTGCCACTCGATGACTCACGCCTATCTCTCTGACCTGGACGAAACTGGTTTACGCCGGGAATTGATCGATTCCAAGAAACTGCTGGAAGATTGGATTGGAAAATCCGTGGACCACTTTTCATGTCCAGGTGGCCGGATTAGTTCGGAGGCTCTGGCAGTCGCGCGTGAAGCGGGCTATCGCACTGTGGCCACAAGTCGTACTCACGCGAACCGGGCATCCACCGATCGCTTTGGATTAGGCCGGATCGCTATGATCCGGGGTACCAGTGAACACGACTTTGAACGAATCTGTAACGCAATTGGTTTGTGGCGCCTGAGCGCGGCGAACCTGGTACGTGATGGCGCTAAAGGTATCTTGGGGAATGCTTTGTACGATCGGCTGCGAGGAGCGATTCTCCGCACTTAAGCTTTCAGAGTACGAGAGGTTTTTTGGACAAGGACAATGCCATCGTGACTGCGGCCGAGCAAGCGTCTGCTCCTCCGCCGGTTCTCGCCCCTGCGGGCAGACGCGCGTCCCTCGTCGGGCACTTAGCCTGGAGGGCCGTTGCTGATTGGTCAAGCCAGATCATCTCCTGGGCGTCTTTGCTGGTCGTGGTTCGCCTGCTCGCGCCAGCGGATTTCGGCCTGGTGGCGATGTGCATGGTTCTCTACAACAATCTCCGGTTGTTTGGGGATTTCGGTATATCCACTGCGGTCATCACTCTGCGCGACCTTAGTGAGGATGAAATTGCGCAGCTTAATACCGTCGGGGTGTTTTTCGGCACAGCGACCTTCTTTATTGCTTGTGCTTGCGCCTGGCCCCTCGCGCTGTTCTTCCGAACTCCACGGCTCGTTCCAGTCGTAATTGTCACCAGCCTTTCATTTCTGGCTTTAGGCATCCGCAGCGTTCCCGATGGGCTTATGAGCAAAGAGATGCGCTTCAATACGCTCTCGCTCTTTAATGCCATTCGCGACATTGTGGCTGCCATCGTGACTCTGGTCTTGGCCTTCTTGGGCTTCGGATACTGGGCGCTGGTCCTCGGAAACGTGGTTTCTATCTTCGCCCGCACTGGTCTGCTTTTGTGGACTAGTCCCCACCGCTTTGCATGGCCGAAACTGTCGATGGTAAAGAAGCCGCTTTTCTTCAGCGGTCATGTGGTTATCGCAATCTATGCCTGGAGCACCTATAGCTCGCTCGACAATGCGACTGCCGGAAGAGTTCTCGGGCAGGCGGCGCTAGGACTCTATGGCATGGCATGGACGTTGTCGAATGTGCCACTGGAAAAAGTCGTCTCACTGGTTACATCCATCATCCCGAGTTATCTCGCTTCCGTACAGAAGGACCCGAGCGCTTTAAAGCGTTACGTAGCTAATCTCACCGAAGCACTCGCTATCCTGACATTTCCCGCGACGATCGGGTTGGCGCTGGTGGCCCGCGAACTGATTCCGGTTGCTCTGGGACAGAAGTGGAACGGCATGATTGTGCCGGCACAGGTGCTCTGTTTCTATGCCGCCTTTCGCGCTTTAGTCGCACTTCTGCCCAAGGTACTGACCGCAGTCGGTAACGCGAAATTCACCATGCGAGTTGAACTGACAGCCCTGGTGCTGATGCCAGTGGCTTTCTATATCGGCAGCCACTGGGGTCTTGCAGGAATCGCATTCGCGTGGGTAGTTGCCTACCCTCTCGTTGCCGCCCCGCTTTATTGGAAGGTATTTCAAACCATAAATATGCGGACGACCGAATACATCCGGCTGATCCGCCCCGCGCTGGACGGCTCTATAGCCATGGCTCTAGCCGTTGGATTGATCAAGTGGGAACTATCTTCTAGATCTCGGATTCTGGTGCGGCTGGTTTTGGAAATTTTGGCGGGAGCGATAGCTTACATCGGCGCTATCTTGCTCCTGCATCGTGAGCGCGCGTCAATCTTTCTGAACTTGTTAAAGAAACTCAAAGCGCGTAAGCCGTCATCGGCTAGCTAACTACAAGCCCCACATCAGTTTCTTCCGCCATTGCAATTCCACCTCAAGTTCTAACACTCTGAATGGCTTCTCCAAACCTGCACACTCGGGACATGTACCTCTGTGTCCCAGAGGGCCAATGCCGGACGTTATCTATCAACGTGACTGAAGTGTGTCTAGAGTCGCCTGCTAAGGACCAGTAACGCGAGTCCCCCAATCCCGTTATGAAGGGGTGTTCGATGTCACCCAAGTCCACTAACTTGGTATCGCCCGTATCCCGCTCAGTGCGGCGGAAAACAAACCGCTATCCGGTTACCACGCTTTCAGTGGTATTGCTTGCCATCATTGGCCTGGCGCCAGCTTTCGCACAGCGCCGGATTACACTGTCGGCAGATTTTGCCGAGACCTTGGCGGCAAATCCTCAAAGCGTACAACTCCTGGCTCAGACGCACCTTACGATTTCGGGAAATCTGCCGAGCGCCGTAGTGCAGACTACCTACACCGGCAGCCTTTCCGTGAGCGGCGCCCCCGCTCCTTACCGGTTCTCCATTGATCAAGGCAGCCTACCGCCGGGTTTGCTTCTGGGCTCGAGCGACGGCGTGATTTCGGGAACACCGACCACCGCAGGCACCTACAATTTTCACGTTTCCGTCTGGGCGAACAACAACACTGCGCATGGTGATAACTGGATGGCGATTCACGTGAATCCCGCAGCGGTATCAATCACGATTTCGCCGACTACCTCGACTGTCACGTCCGGCGGATCGCAGCAATTTGCGGCATTCGTTCGCGGAACAAATCAGACCGCAGTGAGTTGGTCGGCCAGTGCGGGCCAAATATCCTCGCAAGGACTGTTCACGGCTCCT
>DASSIO010000322.1:0-22510 GCA_035691825.1 Terriglobales bacterium
TGTCCGCGAAGCCATCAACGAAGGCCGCGCTGACTACAGTCCCATCTAGCTGAGCGAAATCGAAGGCCTGTTCGAAAGCGGAGCGATGCCCATCGACGTTGCCCTGATCGAGGTTTCGCCGCCGGACGCCCACGGCTTCTGCAGTTTCGGTGTCGGAGTCGATACCACCCTCACCGCCGCGCGTTGCGCTCGTTATGTCATTGCCCAGGTGAATGACGAGATGCCACGCACCTATGGCGACAGCTTCATTCACGTCAGCGACATTGACGCGGTAGTGGAGTCTTCTCGCCCACTTTGCGCCATGCCGAAGCCGGCAATTACCGATTTGCAGATGGCGATTGCTCGCAACGTTGCAGGTTTGATCGAAGACGGGGCGGTGCTGCAGACCGGCATTGGCGGCATTCCGGACGCTGTGTTGCCTCTGCTCATGGACCGGAAAGATCTGGGCGTGCACAGCGAACTCGTCTCCGACGGGGTGATTCCCCTCGTAGAAGCGGGTGTGATCACTGGTGCGCGAAAGAATTTCAAGCCGCGCAAGATCATTGCTGGATTCGTACTGGGCACGAAAAAGATGTTTGAATTTGTCGACAACAACCCGATCTTCGAATTCCACCCGACCTCCTACACCAATGATCCCGGCTACATCGCGCGCAATGACAACATGGTGGCCATCAATTCGGCTCTGCAGGTCGACTTGACGGGGCAAGTCTGCTCCGACTCAATCGGCAATCAGTTTTATAGCGGAATTGGAGGCCAGGTCGACTTTCTGCGCGGCGCTTCGCGCTCCAAAGGCGGCAAGCCCATCATTGCGATTTCGTCGACCGCAAAAGACGGCACCATTTCGCGCATTACCCCTATGCTGAGCCCGGGAGCTGGGGTGGTGACGTCGCGCGGCCTGGTACGGTACATCGTCACCGAATACGGCGTGGCGTACCTGCACGGCAAGTCCATTCGGGAACGCGCCAAGGCCCTAATCGAAATTGCCCATCCCAAGTTCCGGGATGAGCTCTATGAGTACTGCGAGAAAACGAAGTGGCTGCAGCGTCCGCAGCAATTATCTTCCGCCGCAGCGAGGTGAACATGGCAGCACCACGCGGTAATGTCACGATCGATGTTGAAGAGTGCAAAGGCTGTGGGCTGTGCGTTGAGTCCTGCCCGCCTAAGTGCCTCGAGCTTTCTCCGGAGCTGAGCCCCTACGGGGTGCATGCTGCAACCTATACCGGGCAGGGCTGCACAGGATGCGGCATTTGCTTCTACTGCTGTCCCGAACCGGGCGCCATCGAAGTGTACCGTCTCGCCCCCCCGCCCAAACCTCCAGCAGTGCAAACGGGAGGCGAACATGCGACAGCTCTGTAAAGGCAATGTCGCCATAGTGAAGGGCGCAATTCTCGCCGGTTGCAGCGCCTATTACGGCTACCCCATCACGCCGGCCAGCGAAGTGGCGGAAGCGGCGGCGCTCTACCTCCCTCAAGTTGGTGGCACGTTTCTTCAGGCAGAGAGCGAAGTGGCGGCCATCAACATGGTGTACGGCGCGGCTGCGGCCGGAGTGCGCGTCATGACCGGCTCTTCCGGCCCCGGCATCAGCCTGATGCAGGAAGGTATTTCTTATCTCGCGGGTTCGGAGCTGCCCTGCGTCATCGTCGATGTTGTGCGAGGCGGGCCCGGTCTGGGCAACATCGCTCCGGAACAGAGCGATTATTTCGCCATGATCAAAGGCGGCGGCCACGGCAATTACCACAACCTCGTGGTTGCGCCGGCGTCGGTTCAGGAGATGGCCGACCTCACCATGCTGGCGTTTGAGCTCGCCGACAAGTATCGCAATCCCGCAGTGGTGCTCTGCGACGGGTTCGTTGGGCAGATGATGGAGCCGCTCGATCTTGAAGTTCGCGAGATTCGGCTGCCGGAGAAGCCTTGGGCAGTGAAGGGAACCGCGGAGACGCGTAAGAATCTCATCAACTCCATCTATCTCGAGCCGGATGAGTTAGAGGGCCATCAACGGAGCATGGAAGCCAAGTACGCTCGGGCGCAAGACGAGGAACCGCGTCATGAGTTGTACCAGGCGGACGATGCGGAAGTGCTGCTGGTCGGGTACGGAATTGTGTCGCGTGTGCTGCGTTCGGCCGTCGAGCAGGCGCGTGAACAGGGAATCCGAGCCGGGCTGTTTCGGCCGATAACGTTATGGCCGTTCCCGTCAAAGGCGCTGTTGGAAACGGCATCACGGGCCCAGCGGGTGCTCGTGGTGGAGCTCAGCAATGGCCAGATGGTTGAGGATGTCCGGCTGGCTCTGGATGGCAAGGTTGCGGTTGACTTCTATGGCCGGGTGGGCGGCAACGTGCCGTCGGTCGAAGAAATTCAAAGCCAGCTGATGCGGTTGGTGGCGCTGGTTTAAAAGAGGACACGAACATGGCAGAAAACAAGCCAGCTGCAGAAAAGATGGAAGTGGACAAGAATGGATACCAACTGATCCACTCGAAGTCCCCGCTCTTCTATGATCTCTACGAACGCAAAGCCGACCTGCAGCAGCAGACACACTACTGTCCGGGATGCGGTCACGGAATTGTACACAAGCTGATCGCGGAAGCACTTGAGGATTTGGGGCTTCAGGACCAGAGCATTCTGGTAAGTCCGGTGGGATGTTCGGTCTTCGCTTACTACTACTTTGATGTCGGCAATGTGCAGGTAGCGCATGGGCGCGCGCCCGCTGCCGCCACTGCTATCAAGCGGGCACACCCGGACAAGATTGTGATCGCGTACCAGGGAGATGGTGACTTGGCGGCAATTGGTACGGCCGAGATCCTTCATGCCGCCAATCGTGGAGAAAAGATTACCTGCTTCTTTGTGAACAATGCGATCTACGGAATGACGGGCGGCCAAATGGCGCCCACGACGCTAGTGGCGCAAAAGAGCACGACTACACCGTGGGGCCGGCGGCCAGTCAATGAAGGATTCCCGCTGCATGTGTCCGAGTTGCTTTCATCCCTGGAAGCTCCAGCCTACATCGAGCGAGTCGCGCTTTCCGACAATAAGAACATCATGAAAGCGCGGCGGGCAGTGCGAAAGGCGCTCGAAAACCAGCGCAACGGAGTGGGATTCTCACTCGTGGAGATTCTCTCCCCGTGCCCCACTATCTGGGGCAAAGATCCGGTTGATGCCCGGCGTTGGGTAGCGGAGCAGATGATTCCAGTTTTCCCGCTGAACGTTTTTCGCGACCGCAAGCCGGAAATGCCGCAGGTGGCCGAGCCTCCCCAGCGTTCCGTGGCCGAGGCATTGGAAATCGAAAGTCGAGGTAGCTCGAACGCGACCAACCATGCGCATCATTTTAGAGACCTGACTATCAAGATTGCCGGGTTTGGCGGTCAGGGGGTTTTATTGTTAGGGCAGTTATTAACCGAGATGGGTATGCGGGAAGGCCTGGAAGTCAGCTGGCTGCCTTCTTATGGACCGGAGATGCGGAGCGGCAGCGCGCACTGTCACGTGTGTCTCTCGAAAGAGCGGGTTGGTTCGCCATTAATCTCGCGTCCCGATGTTTTGATTGCGATGAATGAGATCTCGCTGCGCAAGTTTGCCCCGCAGGTGAAGCCCGACGGACTGATCCTTTACAACCGCGAGCAGTTGCCGGATGACTTTGACGCACCAGCGGCGCGCATCGTGTGCCTGCCGGCGTCCGCGATCGCCGACAAGCTGGGCTCGGCGAGAGTCGCCAATGTTGTGATGATGGGTGCTCTGCTGGAGGAGACCGAGGCACTATCTCCGGCCACGGCAATCGGAGTTTTGGAAAGCAAAGTTCGCCGAATCGAATTGCTCGATACCAATCGCAGGGCTCTCGAGGCCGGAAGGCAGTTTATCGACAATCAGGTTTGGGTGGGCGCCGTGCCACAACCCGACGGCTTTGCTTATTGACCTTTGCCGCTGTCCATAGATGGACACTGTGGACACTTTTCGAGTGATATCGCAGTGTAAATTCTTGTCGTGTTGTTGATACTTTTTCTCCTCTACCACGTCTAAATCTCTAACTTGCTGACACTGACCAGCGGAGTGGAGTTTCCGTTTGGCCTGCAACTGGAGTCGCAATGTCAGTTTGTTCTTGGAGCGGAACAAAGACGCCAGCGGATTCGTAATGTGGCAAAGGAACAGTGGAAAGCCGCCCTGTTGGCAACGAAATATTAGTGGGGCACCGGAGGATGGTCATGGAAGTGGGAGCAGTTGCGGTAGACAGAAGCAATGGAAACGCTGCTAATGTGGGGGGAAGGAATATGCCCGGTGCGGCGGATCCGCATGTACAGGAAGTGTTAAAGTCGGCCCACGAAGAATTGCGCACTCTGCTTCGGCAACGTGCCGAGATCATGAAGCGGATTGGCACCGTCAAGCAGACGATTGTCGGCCTGGCCAACATGTTCGGCGACGACATCTTGAATGACGAGTTGCTGGAGGTGATCGACCGCAAAGCCAATGGGCGTCAACCTGGTTTTACTAAAGCTTGCCGTATGGTGCTCATGGAAGCCGGTCGTCCACTCGGAGCCCGCGAGGTCTGTGAGCACATTCACCAGAAAGCGCCGTCAGTACTGTCCCGCCACAAGGACCCACTCGCCTCAGTTACCACGGTTTTGAATCGCCTTGTGGAGTATGGTGAGGCGCGCACGGTGGCCAAGGAAAACGGACGCCGCGCCTGGGAATGGATCAGTGAAGCAGGCGGTACTACGACGGTGTCCCAGTAACTAGCTGTATCCGCATCTTCTAGCGTCATGGCTCGTGCCGAATCCTATTCTCGGCACGAGCATCTTCTATTCTGACGACAATCTCCTTACTTCAGGCAGTAGCATGCCCTTTTCCAGGTGACGCGTAGCATGCGCGTAGGAAGCGGCGTGCGGATCATGCGTCACCATGACGATGGTCTTTTGAAAGTCCTCATTCAGGCGCTTCAGTATTTCCAGAATTTCAGTAGCCGAGTAGTCTGGCCAACGATTCTGTTTTCGCAACGCACAACTTTGGGGTAAAGTTCTCGGAAGCCGGGCAAGCGAGGCACGCATAGTGGTTCCAACGTCAGCCGCCGGCAATGCTGACGGCTTGGGAGGAAACATGCCCGCGGAGGCTGTGCACCTTACTCACAAGGCGCTTGGGACCCTCGATCTATCCATTATCGGTTTGTACTTCGTCGTAGTGTTCAGTATCGGCTTGTACTTTGCCCGCCGGGAACGCACTTCCACCGATTACTTTCTTGCCAGCCGCAACGTGGGCTGGTTCGCCATTGGCGCGTCACTATTCGTGTCGAATATTTCCACCGAGCACTTCATCGGATTGTCCGGCTCGGGCGCCAGCTCGGGATTGGCCGTCGGCCACTTTGAATGGCTCGCCTGCCTGATCTTGCTGATCTTAGGCTGGGTATTTGTCCCCTTCTATTTGCGATCGAACGTGTTCACGATGCCGGAATTTCTGGAGCGGCGATTCAGCCGTTCTTGCGCGGTCTATCTTGCGAGTATCTCGATTATCGCTTACATATTCACCAAAATTTCCGTGCAACTCTATGCAGCCAGTATTGTTCTCGAACGTGTGGCGGGGTGGACGCTGTGGAAGACGGCAATCGTGCTGGTGATAGCCACCGGTATCTATACCATTGCAGGTGGCCTGGCGGCCGTGATCTACACCGACATGGTGCAGACCATGATCCTTATTCTGGGCGCCGTGATCCTGACGTTTATTGGTCTGCACCGGGTGGGGGGCCTTGAGGCCCTGCGGGCGGCTGTGCCAGCCAGCTACTTCCACATGATCAAACCTGTCACTGACCCGGCCTTCCCATGGACGGGGATTTTTTTTGGCGCGCCCATCCTCGGCATCTGGTACTGGTGCACGGACCAGGTTATTGTGCAGCGGGTTTTGTCAGCGCGCGACGAAGGTCACGCCAAGGCAGCCACGGTGTTTGCCGGATTCTTGAAAATTCTGCCTGTGTTCATGCTCGTGCTACCGGGAATTATCGCCTTTGCGCTGTTTCGCGATCTTTTTCGAATCGGCCCCCATGGCGAAGTTCTGAACGGCGATATCGCTTATCCGACGCTGATCATCAATCTTCTGCCGACCGGACTTGTAGGATTGGTCCTCGCGGCGCTGCTGGCCGCCGTCATGGGAGCGATGAGTTCGGTGTTCAATTCGGCATCGACACTGGTCACACTCGATTTCTACAAGAAGCTCAGACCGGAGGCGAGCGAAGCTAAGCTGGTCAACTTTGGAAGAGTCGCAACCGGCGTCATGGTTTTGCTCGGGCTGTTATGGGTTCCGTTCATTCACCTTATTAGTAGCCAACTGTACATTTATCTGCAGAGCGTGCAGGCTTACATCAGTCCGCCAATCGCCGCCTGTTTCGTTCTTGGAATTCTTTGGCCGCGGCTGAATGCCCGGGGCGCAATCACCTCGCTGCTGGCGGGGTTTGTCATGGGTGCAGCACGCTTCATTTTCGAACTGGTGGATCGCTCCCGAGGCGGGCATTATTTCGAGAATGCTTTTCTGCGTTGGCTCATCGATATGAATTTCCTGCATTACGCCATATTGATGTTCGTGGTGTGCTCGTTGATTTTGATTGGGATCAGCCTGGCTGGAACTGCGCCCGATAGAAGGAAGATTGCGGGCCTGACTTTTGCGACCGTCCGCGAAAAGATGGACATCACTCCTGTGCGAGTCAGCTACAAGCCGGCTGCCGAAACCGCGCTCGAGCACCGGGTCAACATTGTTTTCAGTCTCGCCTTGTTCGCGACCGTAGTTGGGTTGTGGATTTACTTCCGATGACAGCGATTCGCGCGTTGAGATCAAATATGACGCGTGAGGAAGCCCTTCAGCAGTTTTGCGGCCGCGGTTTCTCGCGTTGGTTGCGCCGCGTGGCTTTCGGTCCGCTGCATTCGGTTGCCGACTTTTACATTCCGTTTCGAGTGTTCAAAGTTGCGATCGACAGCTCCGGGAAGTGTCACACACGGCTGATGGCGCTCGAAAGCGTGACTGGTTCCCTGGATCTCTACAGCCTTGACGGCCACACCGACGATACGGTGGAAGTGAAAACCCGGAATTGCGTGAAGCCGCAGCTTTCCGACTCCGAGGCTTGCGAGATGGTGGTCAACAAGGTGCGCCGGTTGCTTTACAGCGAGGGATTCTTTCGTTTACGCGATTTACGAATCACCGCGGAAGCAATTGGCCAAGAAGTACACATCCCTTACTGGGTGGCGTTTCGGGGGAATGGCATCGAACCTGAGATCTCGATTGTGGATGCGATTCGCCGCAAGCCAGAAGGCGCAAAGGTGCGCCGACTACTGGAACAGTGGTTGGCTGAGACGCAGGCTTGAGCCCTCCGCCAACGCGTCATTCCTGAGTGTCAGTTGCAAAGAAGATCGCCTCAGAGATAGTTACTGGTGCACGTCAGAAAGCCGCCATGGCAAGGTACTTCGGTAACTCTACAGTACCCAAGGCAGTCGGTTATCCTTTTTCAGCAGCATCTCCCCCAAAGACAAGGGCTGCTTCCGTGTACGGACCGGAAGCACGTAATGGAGGCTGTTCGCCCCGCGAGGCGCCGGCAAATGCCCAGCACAATTGGCCGTTTCGAAATTCTCGGTGAGCTTTCAAAGTCTGTATCTGGTGCAGTGTATAGGGCCAATGACCCCAGCATGGTCCGCACGATCGTGCTCAAGACACTGCGTCTTGACTTGCCGGCACATACCAAACAGGTGCTGGTGCAATTGATCCTGCAGGAAGCGGAAAGCACCAAGGTTCTCAATAGCCAGAATATCGCTCTTCTCTATGGGGCCGGAGAAATTGATGGCCAATTCTGCGCCGCCATGGAGTACGTCGAAGGCAACAGCCTGGCTAATCTGATCGCCCGCCAGGAAGGCTTTTCCATCTGGGACCTGCTCGATATCAGCCGCCAGGTTTGCCTGGCTCTCGACCACGCCGATTCGCACGCAGTTGTGCATCGCAGTCTCGAACCCGAAAAAATAATGATGCAGTGGGACGGCAACGTTAAGGTCCTTGGCTATGGCGTGTCGACGATGGTGAGTGCGATGCCCAGCCAGGGCACGCAGGTGCCGCCACTCTTCTACTACATGTCGCCGGAACAAGTGAAAGGCGAGGTCATGGACCTGCGTTCCAACATTTTCACCTGGGGCGCGATTCTCTACGAAATGGTCACAGACCGAAAGCCGTTTACCGGCGAAGACATCAAAACTGTCCGGCAAAGAATTCTGGAAGAAACGCCTGAGCCGCCCGCCACCATCAACCCTCGCATGAACCTGGGCGTAAGCCGGGTCATTATGCAGGCATTATCGAAAATTCCCGAAGAGAGATATCAACACGGGAATGAGCTCATGCTCGATATGGAGAAGGCGAAGGAGACCACGCAAGCCAAGGCAGCCAAAGGAGCGCAGCCTGCACAAGGGCTGGTGATTCCAGAAAAGCTAAAGGCAACTTCCTCTCCGGCAAAAACCGCGCCCCCCGCCACTGACACCGAGCAGGCGCCCGGCCTGATGAACTCGGCTGGGACCGAGGTTGCGCCGCAAAAGGCTGCGGCAGTCGCAGCCGCAGGCAACGGCGGTGCTGCGGTTAGTGCGTCGTCTACAGCAAAAACTCCTGCAGCATCGCCCAAACGGGTAAGTGCAACTATGTCGGCTGCCACCGCCGAGGCTCCGCCAGAGAAAAAGAGCAGTTTCGCCGTCGACCCGATGATGGCCGAGCAGGCATCAACAGCAGCTAAGAATAAGAGCTTTTCTGAATTGGACGAGCTGCCTCCATTGAAGGAAACGTATTTTCCGCCGCCAGCGCAAAAGTCCGCTACCGAGGCGAAGCCAGCGCCCGCACCGGCGCAGACGTTCGCCCTGCGGCCACGCACGATCAAAGATGACAAGCCTAAGGTCATCACCCGGGAAAATGCCAAGCGCGCTGTTCATGAGATCAAGAAAGTTCCACCTAAGTTGGTGGGCTATTCCGTTGCCGCCGCGGCTGTGGTGATTCTCGCCGTGATTATTGCGATTGGACTTTACATCCACTATCAGAGCCCGGACGAACAATCCGTCGCGCCGCAGCAACCAGTGACAACCGAAGCTCCGCCACAAGCGGCTGCGCAAGAGGCCGCTCAACCCGAGCCTCAGCCCGAGGCTGCCGAGCCTGCTCTAACGGAGCAAACCGCAACGCAAGCAGTTGAGGTAAAGCCGCGCTATCAAGCTAGGAAAAGAAAGAGTGCCACGCCAATGCAGCCCACAATCGTGCCGGGTGAATTGGCCATCAGTTCGACTCCCGAGGGAGCGCTGGTACAGATTGACGGCCGCACCGATCCGACGTGGGTAACTCCGTACACCGCGACTGGATTGCCACCAGGACAACACACGCTGAATATCAACAAGCCGGGCTATGTCTCGGATACACGCTCCGTACAGGTCGCATCAGGCAGTAAGTCATTTCTGGTAATCCATCTTGCGCAGCTAGGCACTACAGTTTCAATTTCCAGCGAGCCGGCCGGCGCTTCGGTGTTCATCGATGGCAAGGACACGGGCCACGTAACCCCGATGCAGACGGTAATTTCCGACAAAGCCTCGCATATCATCCTGGTCCGGAAGCAAGGCTATTTGGACGAGACGACCAGCGCCAGCTTCGCCTCCGGGCAGCCCTACCGCTATGCGCCTGTCCTGAAGCCGCTGGGCATCACTGATGACATCAAAGTTGTGGGCAAGTTCGGCAAACTGTTCGGAGGCAAGTCAGGCGCAGGCATGGGCAAAGTCTCTGTGCACACGCAGCCCAAGGGGGCACAGGTCACAGTGAATCGCCGCATGGTGGACAAGCCCACTCCGGTTGATTTTCTTCTCAACCCGGGAAATTACATGATCGATATCTCCCTACCCGGTTATAAGCCCGTCCACCGCGTGATCACAGTGGGCGATGGCCCTAAGATTGAGCTGAATGAAAATCTAGAGCCGGAATAAGCAAAGCTTCTGGCGCACACCCCCACTCCTGGCAATTGACGGCTTTAAAGCTCGACCCCAATACGGGCGAGCCTGCCAATCAATAACTTACCCCTGACATTAGCCGGCCCGCTGCCCATGGCGGCGGTCTTTTTGTTAAAGACACGTATCGCCTCAAGACCCATCACTCATCAAGGTGATCCACGTCACAGAAGGCCTGTCCGTGCTGGTTTATTCATGTGCCACGGAGTAAGGCTTGACTTCAGCTTTTCCCCATCAACCGCAGATCGGATTTTGGACCGAATTGGATGCCCTTGGCTCGGTCCGCGAATACGCCAAGGGTAAGACTCTGTTCGAGTCTGGCTCGCCAGCGGTAGGAGTGTACTTCGTCCTTCAGGGTGATGTGCGCCTGCTTCCCACGACGCTGGAGTTGGATCGGTGTGCGTCTCAGAAAGCTGGTCCGGGCTGCTTGCTCGGTTTGCGGGAAGCCATCGCTGGCGATACCTACGGAGCCACAGCGAAAGTCCTCAATCCCGCGAAGGTTTGCTTTGTCAGCCGCGATGATCTGCTAAATTACTTGCGGGCGAATCCCGCATGTTGCATGGAAGTCGTACGCATTCTCAGCGAAGATCTTCACCTGCTTTATCACGAATTCCAGAAATTCGAAGTTTGCGGACAGCGCAACCGTAAGCTCAGGCCTGGCAGTGCTTCGGCCACTCCACGCGCAAGGCGCCGCACATAACGAGAGATTGGGGTCAGAATCCCCCGGCGACTCTAATTTTAGGGCAGCTTGAAATTTACGGTGATCTGCGTCTGGATGTCGACCGGCTCGCTGTCCAAGTAATAAGGTTTGTATTTCCACTGACTGACCGCGTCGACCGCTGCGCGAGCCAAAACGGGGTCCCCACTGATCACCTTGACACTCGAGATACTGCCTGACTTGGTGATCATCGCCAGCAACTGCACTGAACCCTCGACGTGCATCTGCAGTGCCTGATGGGGATAGACGGGCTGAACCCGCTTCAGCAGCAAGCCCTGGGTCACGCCTTGCGATACCTTGAGCACCTGTTGGGGGGCGATCTTGGGTACGGATGCGGGAGCTGAGCTCACAATCGAATTCAAAGCGGTATCGTCGGCGCTTCCGCTCGTTCCCAACACCGGAGGAGCTTGCACCTCTGCAGAAGCCTCAGCGTTTCCACCTTTGCTCTTGTGCAAATCAGATTTCACAACCGTCACCGGAGTGGCTGGCTTGATCACCACTACCTCGGGTTCATCCGCGGCCGCTTTGGTCGAAGCGCTGGCATGAGAAGTCGGTGAAGTTTCTGCCGGTTTCGTCGCGGTCACAACCATGCTTGCCTGCGCGGACGCTGCGGGTGGAACACTTTCCGGCGTGTTAGAACTCACTGGCAATGGTTGCGCCTGTGTCGGGGTCTCGCTTGGCGAATTGCCCGGTCCCTGCTTATAAAATTTCGTATAGCCAAAGTAAGCCGCAGATGCCAAAGCGGCGAGCACTAGCATGACAATCAGTATCTTTTTGCCTGCTCCGGAAGACTCGCCTGTCTTGGCATCGAGAGCTGCGAATGTGGGCGCGGCAACCTGAGACGGGTTCGCAGCGCTCTTTGGCTGAATCGGCGCGGAAGGAGCCGGAGCGCTCTCCGCATGCGCTTCTTTCGCGGCGAGTATCGAGGCAGGTTTCAAAGTTTCTTTGGCAGGCGCAGGTGCACTGGCGGCGCTTGTGGCTGCTATTGCCGGGAACCCCGCAATACCCGGTGCAGGTTTGGAGACTGCCGGCGTAGGTTTAGGAACATTCAAGTAGCTCGGGAGCGCCGGTTTCGGAGGCAGGCTCTGCCCTTTGCTGGAAGCAGCCTTATCCTGGGCCGGTTCGCTGGCAGCGAGAGAGGCCTCGTGTTCTTCAAGCGCTTCCAACAGGATTTCTTCGGCCGGATCGGAAGCCGCAATGGATTCTTCCTCTGCCTCGTCGTCGATTGCGCGTGTACTCGCCGGCTCGACTGCGGGTTTGGTCGTGGCCACAGGAACCGGACTCTTGGGCAACTGGACTGGCTGAGGCGCGACTCTTGCTGGCTCCGGCTGAGCTATCTCCAGTTTTGCAGCAGAAGGGGTCGGAAGTGGCACTGAAGGCGCAGCGCTAGCCGGAGAAGCGGCGGTTACAGAGGGTTTGCCGCTGTCAGCAGCCTTTTTCAGTAGCCCACGGGCGACACGTAAAGTTCCTTTTGCCTGCTCGACGTTGATTGGTTTCGTCAGTACAAGATTTGCACCGATGCGGAACGCATTAGCTACGCCGGCTTGTCCTTCCACTACCGCAACCGCCAGCGCCGCCTGGTTGGATTGCGAATTCCGCGCGCTCTTGAAAAGCAAAGTCGCATTCTGCTCATTGTCGCAGTCCACGACGATGGCATCGAAGTGCCCGCCCATCAATTTCTTAACCGCCGCAAAGGGCTCGCTGCAGATCTCGACGCCAAACTCCAATTCGTTCAAAACCTGAGTAGTAATGCGGGCCGTTTTCTCATCCTGGCAGAAAAGCAGCGCTTGGAAGGTCATAACAAAGTCATCGTAGGTACACTCCAGTGACCCATCAAGTTACCCCAGTAATCACATGTCATCAGTGCGACCCGGTATTACGGGCGTAACCGGTGCACCCGCTACAATCCGAGCGTGCAGCAGCGATTGCCAGTGCGGCTGAAGATCGCGTGGACCGCGTGGCTGATAGTCTGGGCGCCGCTTTATTACCGGCAATATGGGTCGCAGAACTTTCTTTACTTCTGCGACTTGGGAAACGTACTCATTGCGGTTGCACTATGGACGGAAAGCGCCCTCATTTTTTCCTGGCAAGCGGTCGGACTGCTGGTCTTTCAGACTCTATACATCATCGATCTGCTCGGCGCGCTGATTTTCAAAATCCATGTGATCGGCGGAACCGAGTACATGTTCGACGCGAAGTTGCCTTTGGCCGTGCGTCTCTTGAGTCTCTTTCATATCGTCACCCCGCCCGTTCTCTTGTGGGCGATTTCCAAGCTGGGATATGACAAACTCGGCTGGAAACTGCAGACGTTAACCGCGTGGGTTGTCGTGCCCATTAATTTCTTTTGGAGGCCGCAATACAACGTGAACTGGGCGCGTGGGCTTGTGCGCGAACAGCACGCGGTGCCTGGTGTGTTGTATTTGCTCGCCTATCTGCTTGTGGTTCCGCTCGCCGTGTACTACCCGACTCATTTCTGGCTGCAGTGTTGGGCGTCCACAAGTAAGGAGAAACGCCTGCCGCAGGCTGCTACGCGAATGTGAGTTGCCGAAGCGGTACCGCGCATCTTAGCCTAGAGACCGGGCCTAGATGCCGGAGGCGATCGATGAGGCACATGTGGTACGGGATTGGCGCGGCGCTGGGTCTGGCAATTTGTATCGGCTTCTTCCTTGTCTCGTGTTCTGGCGGGCAACATCCGAATCCCACTCCGGCACCAATGCCGCCGAACCCCGGCTCCGGCCAGGCGGATGTGGTGACATTCCACGCCGATGTGGCCCGGACCGGGCTCTATTCGTCGGAAGGCACTCTTACGCCCGCCAATGTGAATTCGGCCGGCTTTGGGAAAGTGGGATTCTTCGCTGTCGACGGCAAGGTGGATGCTCAACCCTTGCTACTGTCAAAGTTAACACTTGGAAATCAGGGAGCGCATGATGTGCTCTATGTCGTCACCGAGCACGATAGCGCCTATGCCTTTGACGCGAACAGCGGCGCGACTCTATGGAAGGTCTCGCTGCTCGGAGCGGGCGAGTCTCCCAGCGATAATCATGGCTGTGGGCAGATTACTCCGGAAATCGGAATCACTTCCACACCGGTAATCGACCGAGCCCACAACGTAATTTACATGGTCGCGATGTCGAAAGATGGCTCGGGAAACTACTTCCAGCGCTTGCACGCCCTGAATCTCACCAACGGAACAGAGTTATTCGGAGGGCCAGTTTCAATCGCAGCCTCGTTTCCTGGCAACGGGCCGAACAGTTCTGGCGGCAAGCTGACGTTCAATCCTGGTCAGTACGCCGAGCGCGCCGGTCTGCTCCTCATGAACGGAGTGCTGTATACGGCGTGGACTTCCCATTGCGATATTCAGCCCTACAACGGCTGGATCATAGCCTTTAATGCTTTGTCACTGGGGCAGACCAGCGTCTTAAACCTTACGCCGAATGGCGTGGAAGGATCGATTTGGATGAGCGGTACCGCTCCAGCGGCGGATTCTTCCGGAAACATCTATTTTCTCGATGCCAACGGCACCTTCGACACGCGCTTAAACGCTTCTGGCTTTCCAGCTCTCGGGGACTTTGGAAACGCTTTTCTGAAAATTTCTACGACGAATGGGCTGGCCGTTAACGATTACTTCGCCACTTCCGATACCGTTGCCCAATCGAATGCCGATAATGATCTCGGATCGGGCGGCGCGCTCGTCCTTCCCGATATGAACGATTCGTCAGGACAGGTCAAGCATCTGGCAGTGGGGGCGGGCAAGGACGGCAATATCTATGTCGTCGATCGCGACAATATGGGCAAGTTCGATGCCACTACTAATCACGATTATCAGACCGTTAGCGGTGTGTTAGCTGCGGCCGTTTTTTCCATGCCGGCCTATTTCAACGGAACCATATACTATGCGGCGATTGGCGACGCCCTGAAAGCCTTTACTTTTACCAACGCGCTGCTGTCTACCTCATCTGCGAGCCAGTCGCGCAATAATTTTCCTTATCCGGGAGCGACGCCGGCCGTTTCAGCGAAGGGCGCGTCCAATGCAATCGTGTGGGCGCATGAGAACAATAATCCAGCCGTTCTGCATGCGTACGACGCTACTAACCTCGCGCGCGAACTCTACAACAGCAATCAGGCCGGCTCGCGCGACCAGTTTGGGCCGGGGAACAAGTTCATTACTCCTATGATCGCAAACGGAAGAGTGTATGTTGGCACCACCAACGGCGTAGCTGTTTTCGGCTTGCTGCACTGACCCGATCTGCCCATCGCATAACAGCGGGAAGTAAGGCCGCGAAAGCCGCGGCCTGTCACGAAACTCGGTTCGAGCTCCGCTGGCGGCACACAAATGGCGAAACAGTCGCGCCGCGGCGGAACATGAAAGCCCGGCACGGAAGTGCCGGGAAAGCAGAAGTCGGACAAACTGAGTCCGCTTCAGCGGACGCCACGAGCTTCGTGACCGCCTCAAGCAGCGGCCTTATTCCCTGGCTCGGAATCAGCCTTTCACACGCTCTGCAACCGTGACCATCCATCCTTCGGGGTCGACAAACCCGAATTCGCGCATACCGTAAAACTGAGTCGTAAGCTGCATGTTGATTTTGGCGCCACTCTTCTTGACGGCTTCGACCGCTTGTTCGATGCCCTCGACTTCGAGATATAGGGTCAGCGCGCCGCCGATTTTGATATTTGCGAATTCGGGGTATTCGGCCGCAACCGTCTTCAGATCGTTGAAAAAGATCTCCACCGGTCCATTGATAACCGATCCGAATATGTAGGGCGCCTGTTCGGGCACAGTCTTGTCCCGCCTGAAGCCTAAAACCGTCTCGTAAAACTTCATGCTGGATTCGACGTTGTGAACGAAAAGATTGGGCGTGAGTCTGGAAGCTTTCATGGATTCTCCTCGTATGAGGTGTACGCGACCTGGAGGATGCACGCACACCTTGATTGTGTGCTCGCAATTCCTCCATCCACGTCTCTTGCGAGGAGAAACGTAGGTAAGGTCCCTAATTAGACGACTAGCGGGCGGAACCTGCGAGGTACAAAGAAAACATATCATAGGTACGACTCAATGGAAATCTTCGCGCCCGTCATTATGCCTTGGCCGCAGGGCTGCCAACCTAGGGAAGCTTCGCTTGCTCAGTACCCAAAAACCCGTCTAGCATCTCGACCCGTTGTTGGGTATGCTTCGATTTGCAATGAACCACACGCTGGCATTGACGGAGCTGCTTGGGTCCCGCGTCTACGACGCAGGCGGGGCCGTCACTGGCCGGGTGCGGGAAGTGGCCTTAACGCCCCAGGAAGACAGGGCGCGGGTGTCAACCCTCATCGTTAAAACTCAGGCTGGGGATCGCCTTTTGCCCTTTTCGGCCGTGAGTTCGATCAATGGCGGTGTCCGGGCATCCTCGGCACTGAAAGACTGGCCTCGCGACGGCGGCGTAGAGGGCCTTTTTCTTCTGGAGCGGGACCTGCTTGACCAGCAGGTAATAGATGTCAACGGGCGCAAGGTCGTCCGAGTCAATGACGTTGACTTGCACGAAGAGAAAACGGGCGGGCGGCTCCTCCTGAAGGTGGGGGCGGTGGATGTCGGCCCAAGAGGCGCTATTCGGCGCCTGCTGAAGGGCGTGGTTCCAAGCGGGGCCTTGCATGCCCTCTTGAGTCGTATTCCGCCGCGCGAAATTCCCTGGGAATTTGTCGACCT
Organism: Terriglobales bacterium; assembly: GCA_035691825.1. Lineage (GTDB taxonomy): Bacteria > Acidobacteriota > Terriglobia > Terriglobales > Acidobacteriaceae > Gp1-AA122. The sequence continues at coordinate 16,367 of DASSIO010000322.1, forward strand.
TATTGAGACTGACCCGGCCCGGAGGGTAAGGCTCAAGATTTCCCACGACCGTCTGGCCAAGCTACATCCGGCTGATATCGCCGACATTGTCGAAGAGCTGGCGCCCGACGAGCGGGAGGCCGTCTTCGAGACTCTGGACGAAGGCGTGGCAGCCGAGGCCCTGGAAGAGGTCGAGCCCAAGCTGCAGAAATCCATCGTGGAGTCACTCGACTCCGAACGGGCCGCCGATATTGTCCAGGAGATGGATCCCGACGCGGCCGCCGATCTGCTCGCGGATCTGCCCCAAGAGCGTACCGAACAAATTCTGGAGGAAATGCAGCCCGAGGAGCGGCAGGAAGTTTCCGGATTGCTGGAGTTCGAGGAGAACACCGCGGCCGGGCGCATGACCACGGAGTACATCGCGCTCGATCTCGAGGCCACCGTCGAAGACGCCATTGATGCGCTGCGCAACTATGAAGGAGGCGTGGAGACGGTCAGCACCCTCTTCCTTGTGGATCACGATGGCAAGCTGGTTGGTACGGTTCCATTATCCAAACTGGTTTTGGCGCAATCCGGGGATAAGCTGCAGACGCTGGTGCAAGATCCGCTGATTTCCTGCCACCCTCATGCTCGCGAGAACGAGGTAGCTGAACTGTTTGATAAATACAATCTGCTCACCTTGCCGGTGGTGGATGATGACAACAAACTCGCCGGCGTAATTACATCCGACGATGTGATCAGCCTGTTGCGGCAAAAACTGTGATTGAGTAAATCCGGTCCAGCTCTTCTGAAAACATGAATTCGCAACATCGTCCTTCTCGCCAGCATGATTGAACAGCGACTGATCCTCATCAACCTGCTCGTGAAGCTCGGCGTAGCTGCCGCCGTGGCCAGCAGCCTGGTGCGCTCGGTCGAATTCAAGTCGCTCCTCTTTCGCGAAGAGCGGACGACGAAGCAGAAAATCTATCTTGTCCTGTGGGTCGGGATTCCGCTCGCCCTGGGCGTCTGGATCCGTTTCACCGCCCCCAGTTTTCTGGCCGGAGACTTGTCGTTTGAGACGGCGGTGCTGCTGGGAGTGATTGGCGGCCGCCTTTCAGGAATGTTAGGCGCCACCCTTGTGGGATTGCCTGCGGCTCTGCACGGGGAGTGGGCGACCATTCCGTTCTTACTGTTGTGTGGCTTCGTTTCCGGGCAATTGCGCAATTTTGTCGCAGATCGCGAGGAGATATGGTCGTTCTCCCCGTTTATCGATCTGAGTATTTACCGTTGGATTCGGCGCAACTTTCCCAAGCCCCGCCTGTTTGATTGGCAGATCGTTTTCTTTCTCACCATCGTTGGATTGCGCTTCATACATTCCGAGCTTTACCGCTTCTTCCCGCGGTCTACGTACTCTTTGGAGAGCCCAACGTGGTGGGTTGAAGTTTTGATCTATCTCACCTCGCTAGTCGTTGTCGGCACGGAACTGAAAATCTGGAACAGTGTACGCATTCAGATCAAGTTAGAAGAACAGGAGCGCCTGCTGCTGCACGCGCGTATGGAGGCGCTGCAAAACCAGATCAATCCTCACTTTCTTTTCAACACTCTGAATTCTGTGTCCTCGCTGGTGCGGTTCGATCCCGACACTGCGCGCGAACTGATCATCAAACTAGCTAACATCCTGCGCCGCCTGCTGCATAGCACCGATGCTTTCGTGCCGCTGCGCGATGAATTGGAGTTCATTGATGACTACCTCGACATCGAAGTAGTGCGCTTCGGACGCGAGAAATTACAGGTCGTAAAGGAGCTCGATCCCGCCTCGCTGGATGTGATGGTGCCCAGCATGCTGCTGCAGCCTCTGGTGGAGAACTCGATCAAACACGGTCTCTCGTCGAAGGTGGAGGGTGGCAGCATCTTCCTGCGCAGCCGCGTGAGCGATTCCATGCTGATCGTGGAAGTCGAAGATGACGGTGTGGGCATGGGTGCGGCGCAACTTCTGGAACGTCCTACTGGAATCGGTGGAAGCGGCATCGGCATGGCAAATGTCGCGGAGCGCCTGAAAGTTCTCTACGGAGATACGGCGCGCATGCACATCGACAGCCGTGAAGGAAAAGGCACGCTCGTACGCTTGCGGCTGCCGGTACTGCAGACGGCAGATTCACTTCCTCCCCTTCTCTACGAGCCGAGCACGCGCCGGTAAAACGCCTCGTACTGTGGGATGATTCTGCTGGAACAGAAGCGTGATTGCGCCGCATGCCGAGCCGCAGTCCCCATGGTGCGGAGCTTGGTCTCGTCCTCCAGAAGCTCAATCGCGTAACGCGCCATAGTCTCCACATCGCCAACATCAGCCAGAAAACCACTCGTGCCGTGTTCGACCACCTCGGGAACACCGCCGACACGGGTGGCGATAGGCACCACTTGCGATGCCATAGCCTCTAGTGCCGCTAGTCCGAATGACTCCAGCTGGCTGGGGAGCAGCATGATGTCGGCCACGGCAAGGGTCTCATTGACGTGATCCTGCTTTCCCAGAAAGATCACGTCATCGTGAATGCCTTTCTGCACCGCCATCCATTCCGCCTGGGAGCGATCGGGGCCATCGCCGATCAACAGCAGCTTCGAAGGGATGTTCTTGTGTACGCGGTCGAAAATCTCAATCACGTCGGAGAGTCGCTTCACCGGACGGAAGTTGGACAGGTGGACCAGAATTCTTTCGCCATCTTTGGCATATTCTGCACGGCGTGCAGCGGCATCATCATCACGGCAGTAAAAATCACAGTTCACGAAGTTATAAATGACTTCGATGTGATTGGAGACATCGAACTCCCGCATGGTCCGCTCCCGCAGGTACTTGGAGATGGCGGTCACGCCATCACTCTGCTCGATGGAGAACCGCGTAATCGGCAGGTACGAACGATCCAAGCCAACCAAGGTGATGTCGGTTCCATGCAAGGTCGTCACAAAGGGAAGTCTTCGCCCGCGCGGCTTGGCGGCAAGCATTTGTTTGGCCAGCATCGCGCTTACCGAATGGGGAATGGCGTAGTGCACGTGCAGGAGATCAAGATCATAAAGCTCGGCAACCTCCGCCATGCGAGTCGCGAGCGCCAGGTCATACGGTGGGAAGTCGAAAAGCGGATAGCGGGAAACTTCCACCTCATGATAGTGAATGTTCGGTTGCGGATCGGTGAGCCGGATTGGTTGCGAGTAGGAAATGAAATGAATCTGGTGTCCACGTTGCGCCAGTTCCAGCCCCAGTTCCGTGGCAACGACACCGCTGCCGCCGTATGTCGGGTAGCACGTGATACCAATTTTCATTCCAGACGTACTCCAAGGCCTGAGGGCATTTTACGGATTCGATGGCAGGCACGGGGCGAGGATTCATATTTTCCGCCGACGTTAGAGTGAGGTTTGGCGTCCAGAGGAGCTTCGTGACAATTCAGCTTTGCTGCGCAGCTTGGGCCGGGCCGGAGATTCCGACGGGATCCATTTTGTCCAGAATGTTCTGAAAACGGTCCTGCAGAGCGGGGGCGAGACCTACAAATTCGATTCCCATCCCTACGGCTGGGTCGCAGGTGCGCACGATCGCGGTAGTGTGAACGTGCTCGTGATCCATCCAGAAGTCCACTTTGAGATTAGTTCCGACCGGTATGGGCATCAGGGTCTCGATGTAGCAGCCGTTCCCACTAATATCGGTCGCATTGACACGAATGGGGATATTATTCCGCTCGTCGCGAAGCTCCAGGTTGAACGTGATCTTGTGGCGCAGGCGGCGGCGGCGATTGATCCCGCCTCCGGCGGCAGGCGTTCCCGGGTTTGCGGTTGTCCGTGCCAGCACTTCCTTCCATGGGCATTCCTGGCCTTCGAGCAGTTGCAGTCCGGCCTGATTCTTCAGAATGCCTCCGGCATCCACCACCCAAACCACGCGGCAGCGAGCCTTCTTTTGCTCATACTGCACGCCGATGATGTCACCCGGCTTGAGATCGGCTTCGACCCCGGAAACCAGCACCCCTTGACTGCTGATGTTGCGCGCCCGGGCATTTTGAGTGAACGGCTTTTCCGCCGCATCCATGCCCCAGACCCGGACTACCATGTCCGTATCCACGCGAAGCTCAGGACGCTGTTCCATAACAAGACACTCTGACAGGCCTATTCAAGCACGAAAGTGACTCAAGGTAGCACGCTCAATGTTGGTTTGGGACTTACCTTGGTACCCCCTACTTAGGTTCGTGGCGAACCGCCCACCGCCTAACCAAACCATACCTAACCACAACTCTGTCATCCCGAGCGAAGCAGAATTGTCGATTTTTGGTCAATTCTACGAAGTCGAGGGACCTTGTGTCTCGTCGTGGCGACGGTAATGAGAGCATCTTTAGGTTTGTCGTACTACAAAATCGCGGTATGAAATTAGCTCAATAGCGGCACGGTTTACCTCTTCCCGGGCAGCAGCCGAAGTTAGTAACCGACGCTCCTGGTCGCGTGACTCACGCAGGCGTGTTGTTACCCGCGATAGATCCTCGTCGTTGTAGCCAGGGTGACACACAAGCTCCCAGGTGCCATCGGGAAGCGACTGCAAAATGCGTCGGAATGTCGCCAGGTCCATGGAGCCAGTCGAAATAACGCCCAAGCTGCCGTCGGGGGTGGCCAATCCTGCTTCGCGAACTGCTGATTGAAAGCCTGGGTAGTAGGCACGCAGGGCGTTAACTTGCAAGTAGCGCTTCCACAATTGTGGCCGAAACCGCAATTCGGCCGTAAAGAAGGTTCGGCGAGGGCCAAACGGGTTGCGCACTGCGGGAATGCCACATTGCTTGGCAGCGCGAAGTAAGGCCCGCAGCACAGCGGGAAGCATGTGCGCGTGCTTATGGGTATCGAAGTGGCTGATCGTGACCCCAGCAGATTGGATTTTTCGGAACTGCGCCATGGCTTCAGCTTCGATCTCGTCTTCATCAATCTTGCCAAGCATGTTGCCGATCGCGAGAGATGAAATCTTGTGACGAAATGAAGCTGATGAATTCGACACCAATGTCGGAATTCGTCCACTGTTGCTGACCGGTGTCCCATCAACAAGAACTATATGGCACCCTACGCTGAGATTGGGGTGCTCGCCGGCGGTCCGCACCGCATCCTCAAACGCCGCGCCAGTAGCCATGAGGGTGGCGGAGGTGAGCAGTCCGCGTGCATGCGCTTCACTGATGCCGCGATTGACGCCGCAGGTAAGCCCAAAATCATCCGCATTCGTAATCAGCCGACGCACCGGGGAAGTGTAGCAGGGGGCGTCTCGATGCCGCCGGAGCTCTCAGCCGCCTTACTTGCCGCTGAGTACAAAGCCATGGTGGGCAGTGCAGGGCTCGAACCTGCGACCTCGTGCTTGTAAGGCACGCGCTCTAACCAGCTGAGCTAACCGCCCGTGGGAGCAACCTGTGCCATTCTAATATGTTGTCGCGGCCAGGGGTAGGTTCTCTGTCAGTTGCTGCCGGGTCGTGCCACTTTCAGGTTCACAATCTCTCGCACCTGCTTGAGCAAAGGCTCGGGGTCGGGCTCGACGTGGAATTCAGCGCCGTCGACCACCTGTTCCCCGGCATTGCGGCGCAAGGAAATTACTGGGGCCGGGCAGGATTCACGAAAGGCTTTCACTAGTTTTCGCTTGTCGGTAAATGGAATGGAGTGGCCGAGAATGAACAAATCGAACCTGCCCTGTTTGCAAGCCTGCATACCGCTCTCGAAACCCGCCACCGAATGCACTTTGTATCCTTCTCGCTCCAGAAGCATGTGGCGCGTGAGCAAAAGCGGCTGATCGTAGGATACCGACAGAATGTGGGCTTTCGGCTTTCGCTGGGCCAACCGGCGGTTCAAGTTGGCAAGAAGTGTCTCAACCTCGACCGGTTTGCTGATGTAATCGTCAACATGATGCTGGATGGCTTCGACCGCGCTCTCGAAGCCGGGATACCCCGTCAGGATTAGCGTAATCGAGCCCGGGTTGGCCTCACGAAACGCGTCCACTACATTGAAGCCGTCGCACTCCCGCTCGATGTTCAGGTCACAGAGGAGAAGATCAAAACGGCTACCATGAATGGCTTCCAAGGCCTGGTGAAGATTCGCCGCCGCGCGCACGTCAAACCGGTGTTGAGCGAGGATCAGCGGCAGCGTAGCCCGAATGTTCGGCTCATCATCGACAAACAGAAGAGAGCGGTGCTC